>JAGUWT010000168.1 GCA_020062205.1 Thermodesulfovibrionales bacterium | reverse complement strand
GGTTAAATAAGGCTGAAGCCTTGCCATCTGGTCAGCGGGAATAGATGGGAAGTTGACAGCGTTTCTTATCGTTCCGTAGATAAGATAATCAACTACCTGTTCGGCAACAGCAAAAGCAACATTCTCCTGTGCCTCTTTTGTTGAAGCACCAAGGTGAGGGGTTGAGATTACCGTATCAAGGGTCAGTAAGGGATTATTTTCAGGTGGTTCTTTCTCAAATACATCAAGTGCGGCACCTGCAACCTTGCCTTCTGCAAGGGCATCATAGAGGTCTTTCTCATGAATTATGCCACCCCTTGCACAATTGATGATCCTGACCCCGTCCTTCATCAATTTCATAGTCTCTTTATTGATCATGTATTTTGTTTCCGGTGTCAGTGGAGTATGGATTGTGATGAAATCAGAGCGTCTGAATAATTCGTGGAGATCAACCTTCTCAATACCCATTGTCTTTGCTTTATCTTCACTCAGAAATGGATCATATGCTATCACATTCATGTCAAAACCCTGCATCCTTTTTGCGACCTGACTCCCGATATTCCCTATCCCGACCACTCCAAGAGTCTTTTTATAGAGTTCCACCCCCATGAACTTCTTTTTCTCCCATTTCCCTGCCTTCATGGAGATTGAGGCTTGTGGAATCTGTCTTGCAAGTGAGATCATAAGGGCTATGGTATGTTCTGCTGTCGTCATGGTGTTGCTGCCAGGGGTATTCATCACAACAATACCCTTTTTGGTGGCTGCAGTCTTGTCAACATTATCGAGTCCTGAACCTGCTCTACCGATAACCTTTAAGTTTGTTGCAGCATCTATTATCTCTGCAGTAACCTTGGTTGCTGACCGTATGATCAGACCATGGTAATTACCGATACATACCTTTAGTTCATCAGGTTTCATACCAACCTTTACATCAACCTCAAGTCCAGCATTCTTGAGTATCTCAATACCTTTTGGTGATAAATTGTCACAGATGAGAACCTTCATTTCCCCTCCCTAAGCCATTAAGAGTTCCTGAGCAACAGCTACACCTGAGCCAAGTATTAATGGATAACCCATTCCTTTCAGTACCATCTCTATTCCAGCAATCGCTGTTATCACATCGAACCTGTCTGAATAGCCTAAATGTGCAATCCTGAAAATCTTGCCTTTTGCCTTGTCCTGGCCTCCTGCTGCAGTGATACCATATTTCTCCCGCAGATTCTTATATACTGCCTGACCGTCTATTCCAGGGGGTGACATGATGGCTGTAACAGCATTTGACGGCGACTCTTTGGCATAAAGCTCTAAACCAATTGCCTGTACTGCCTTTCTCATAACATGTGCAAGTCTCTCATGTCTTTTCAATACATTCTCAAGCCCTTCAGCCTGAAGCATCTTCAGGCTTTCGTTCAGACCAATAATAAGCGTAACAGGTGATGTAAAGTTTGTCTGGTTCTTTGCGAGATTTTCACGTTCCTTCTTAAAGTTAAAATAGAATTTAGGGAGCTTTGACGTCTCTGTTCTTTGCCATGCCTTCTCGCTCACACTGACAAAGGCAATGCCCGGCGGGAGCATAACACCCTTTTGTGAACCGCCTACCATGATATCTATGCACCATTCATCAGTCCTCAGGTCATGAGCAACAAGCGCACTGATAGCATCAACGATGAATAATGTGTCGTCATGCTTCTTAACAATAGAAGCGAGTGCCTTTATATCATGGTAAACACCTGTTGAGGTCTCAGATGCCTGGACAAAGACTCCTTTTATATCCTTATTTTTTTTCAGCCTCTCTTCAACTGTTTCAGGTTTAACCGCATACCCCCACTCAACAAGAATCTCTTCAACGTCGAGGCCGTACGCCTGGCATATCTTTGTCCATCGCTCTCCGAATTTACCGCCATTGATCACAAGGACTTTATCTCCACGGTTGAAGAAATTATTCACAGCCCCAACCATTCCTCCTGTGCCTGTTGAACATAGGATGAGCACATCATTTTTTGTTTGAAATAACCACTGGAGCCCTTTCTTTGCAGAATCAAGCACAGGGAGAAAATCTGGTGACCGGTGGTGAATGATCGGCGCTGCCATTGCGAGAAGCACTTCTGAAGGGACAGGTGTAGGTCCAGGAGCAAATAAATAGCGTTTTAACATGAAAGCCTCCTCACATTTGAACAATTATGCGGGGTTAGAAATTGTCCTCATAGATATGCGGAACATTTCTGCCCTAAAAATCTTCTTCGTTCACCCAGATTTTAAAAATTAGCACAATAAGGGGTATTTGGTCAAGGGTAGCTACTTTACAATAGCTGATTTTGGTGATTATAATTAATGTTATGAAGAAGAAGATAATTATTGGTACACTGATTCTCTTGTGCGGGTTTCTTTTGGGTGGCCTTACCTATTACTTCCTCGGCAAGATTACCGGGCAAAAAGGGGGATATCCGTCATATACTGTTCCACCAAAAGTCCCCAAACAGATTATTGAAACAAGCAGGGCATTCTCTGATATTGTCAATTCAGTTACCCCTGTAGTAGTAAACATATCGACAACAAAGGTTTTAAAGAAGGATGCGGATCCCTTCTTTAATGATCCCTTTTTTAATTTCTTCGGGCCTTTCCATGATTTCCGGATGCCAAAAAAATGGAAGGAACAGAGCCTCGGGTCTGGCGTTATCGTTTCGCCGGATGGATATATCATTACGAATAACCATGTTGTTGAAAAGGCAGATGAGATAAAGGTAACCCTGCTCGATAAGAGGACATTCAGGGGGAAGATCGTCGGAGCTGACCCAAAAACAGACATCGCAATATTAACGATAGGGGCGAGTAACCTTCCTACAATCCCCTGGGGTGATGCTGACAGGCTGCAGGTTGGTGAATTTGTCCTTGCAATAGGAAACCCATACGGCCTGAGCCATACAGTTACCATGGGAATTATAAGTGCTGTTGGAAGGGCGAATGTTGGTATTGCGGACTATGAGGACTTTATCCAGACAGATGCAGCAATAAATCCTGGTAATTCTGGAGGCCCTCTTGTGAACATCAAGGGTGAACTTATAGGTATCAATACTGCAATATTCTCAAGGACCGGTGGGTATCAGGGAATCGGTTTTGCTGTGCCCAGCAATATGGTTCGACTTGTTATGGATCAGCTTGTTCAAAAGGGCAAGGTTGTCAGGGGATGGCTTGGTGTTACGATACAGGAACTGACGCCTGAACTTGCACAAAAGTTTGGTCTCAAGAAATCAAAGGGTGCCCTTGTCAGTGATATTACTGAAGGGAGCCCGGCTGAGAGGGCAGGCATTCTGAGGGGAGATATCATCCTTGAATTCAATGGTAAGGAAGTGAAGGATGTGAGTAGCCTGCGGAATATGGTTGCTCAGAGTAAGATTGGTTCTGAAATAACAATGAAGATACTCCGTTCAGGCAAGGAATATACGGTAAAGGTGATCATAGCTGAACTTCCGAGAGAAGTTGCAGAGGCTTTGCCAAACCAATTGCCTGAAGAATCAGGGGCAGGGGCATTGACAGGGCTAACCGTTCTGGACCTCACAAAGGAGATAGCACGACAGCTTGGTTTCAATAAATCCGAGAAGGGAGTTGTCGTTGTGAGGGTAGAACCAGGGAGTCCGGCAGATGAAGCCGGCATCCAGAAAGGTGATATCATAAAAGAGATAGACAGAAGACAGATAGGCAACCTTGAGGATTTTAACAGGATTGCCTCTCATATCAAAGAAAATGATACAGTTCTACTTTTTATTAATAGGAATGGAAAAAAGTTTTACGCTACACTAAAGGCATCTTAAAAGACAATAATCAGTAATGAGTGAAAAGTGACAAGTAAAATAATTCAGAAGTTTAGAATATATAATTTTGCATCTTCACCACTTCTGCACTAATTTACTTTAACTTCTACACGGTATCACTTATGTAAACTTCTTGTTACTTGTTACTGATAACTTGTCACTTTACAAGGAAAGGAGGTGAGAGAGATGTTTTTTCTTCTAAGGATTTCATTTTTTTTACTCTTTGCGTTTTCAGGATATATCTTAGGTATTAAGTATAATTATGGTTTGTATGGCGTCCTTATAGGAGGATTTTTAGGACTCATTGCCATAGCCATAGAGTCAATCCTCAAGAAGGTAGATTTTGGAGCAATAATTGGAGGGCTCATGGGTATTTCCTTTGGGCTCTTGTTTGCCAGTCTTTTTATGCTTCCATTAAAACCAATCCTCGGTGAGGATATAAAAGCAATATCGTTTGGAGTATCAGCAGTATTCGGCTATGTAGGTCTTCTCCTCGGCATCAACAAGGGGAAGGGTCTTTCTATCCCGGGTATCCTGAATCTTTTGAAAAGCCGTGGTATTGAAGAGAACCTGAAAATCCTTGATACGAGTGTCATAATAGACGGGCGCATTGTAGAAGTATGTGAGTCAGGATTCCTCGAAGGGGTTTTTATCCTCCCCCAGTTTATCTTGCAGGAATTACAACATATAGCAGACTCCGCTGACCACATGAAAAGGGCAAGGGGAAGACGTGGACTTGATGTCCTTCACAAGATACAGAAGATGTCACAGATAACCGTAAAGATTGTAGACGAGGATTTCCCGAAGATAAAAGAGGTTGATGCAAAACTTGTCGCATTAGCAAGGCTCATGAACGCTAAGGTGATAACGAATGATTTTAATCTGAACAAGGTTGCTGAGCTCCAGGGGGTATCTGTTCTGAATATAAATGAACTGGCCAACGCCTTAAAACCGGTTGTGCTCCCGGGCGAGTCAATGAATGTCTTCGTATTGAAAGAAGGGAAGGAGTATAACCAGGGAGTTGCATATCTTGATGATGGAACAATGGTTGTTGTAGAAAATGGGAGACGACTCATAGGGAAAAACGCAGATGTAACCGTTACAAGTGTATTGCAGACAACAGCAGGGAGAATGATATTCACGAAGCCAAAGGAAGAATATGAGAGGGAAGAATTAAGGGCT
>JAGUWT010000251.1 GCA_020062205.1 Thermodesulfovibrionales bacterium | reverse complement strand
TTTTTCTTTCCTATCATCTTTTCTATAATGTCCGGTGGAAACATTTCGTTCCCCATCTGTGATACCTGTTCCTTCATGGATGGAGTTGTCTCTTCCCCTACTACCTCACAGTCAACAAAATCAAAGTTGACCAGGTCATCCATTCCAATCTCTTTTTCAGTGACTTCATATACGGCTTTTTCTCCTGCGACTTTTTTGAGTGCATCTTCAAGGTCAGCATCTTCAACAGTCACGGGAATATCTTTTGCACATATATTTTCATACTGAAGATTCTCAATATTAGGCATCACCTCAACCGTGATTGAGAGATGAATGGGGTTATTCCTACGAAATTCAGGTTTTTCGTCGAATACGGGTGGTGTAATGGGATTGACGTTCGCTTCCATGAGTGCCCTGCTAAAGAATTCAGGGATGACCTTTTCGAGCACTTCTGCATTCACCTCGTTGCCAAACCGTTTTTCTATGAGATTTAATGGGGCCTTGCCAGGCCTGAACCCTGGAATTCTCATTCTGTGTCTGAGCTTTTCAAGAGAGTCCTTTATCTCTCGTTCAATGACATCAGATGGGATTTCTATCCTGAGGCGCTTTTTTGTTGGACTGATATCTTCTACCGATTGGAGCAATGTTTCCTCCTTTTGTATTTATGTTTAATGTAAAATAATAGACTAACTTTGTCAATTTAAGGGATATTGTAGTTATTCACTATGCAAGGCTTTATCATCATAAAAGGTGCACGGGAGCATAATCTCAAGAATATCGAGCTCTCTATCCCCAGAGATGCGATAACCGTCATAACTGGCCCTTCAGGTTCGGGCAAATCATCTCTTGCTATTGATACAATCTATGCAGAGGGGCAAAGGCGCTATGTTGAGAGCCTTTCCGCTTATGCCAGACAGTTTCTTGAACAGCTCCAAAAACCAGATGTAGATTCTATCGAAGGGCTTTCCCCATCCATTGCAATAGATCAGAGAACGGTGAGCAAAAGCCCGCGCTCAACTGTTGGAACGATCACTGAGATATACGACTACATGCGTGTCCTTTATACAAGGATCGGAAAGCCTTACTGCTATAACTGTAATACACTCATTTCAAAACAGGAAGCAAAGGATATTATTCAGTCGGTCATGTTATTGCCCCAGGGAAGCAGACTGCAAATCCTTTCCCCAATAATCAGAGAAAGAAAAGGTGAATACCGGAAAGAACTTCAAGAAATGCGGAGAGAAGGTTTTATCAGGGCAAGGATAGACGGGAAGATGATGGATCTGACTCAGGATATAGTTCTTAAAAAACATAAACGCCATACCATAGAGATTGTTATTGACAGGCTTATCATAAAGTTAGGCATAGAGCGCCAGTTAAAAGATGCGATAGAGACAGCCCTCAGTTACTCGGACACCGTGGTAATAAATCTGATTGCGGGAGACAGAGACATGCTTTTTTCGAAAACTGCAGTCTGTCCAAATTGCGGAATAAGCTATCCTGATATAAACCCGATGTTTTTTTCCTTCAACAGCAGACAGGGTGCCTGCCCGAGATGTAATGGCCTCGGTTTCGAGAATCTTGACGAGGATTCTGAAGCAATTGAAGATAAGAAATACTGCAGACTTTGTAATGGATCGAGATTACGCAAAGAGGCACTGAGTATCAAAATACAGGATATCAACATCGGAGAATTTGCACAGATGTCAGTGAGTGATGCACTGTTTTTTGTCAAGAATCTCATATTAACTGATAGAGAGCAGACTATAGCATTTCGTGTTCTGAAAGAGGTGAGGGATAGACTTCATTTTTTAGAAAAGGTAGGACTTGAGTATCTCACCCTTGACAGGTCGTCCCTCACGCTCTCAGGGGGAGAGGCTCAAAGGATAAGGCTTGCAACACAATTAGGGTCATCACTGACAGGAGTTCTCTATATCCTTGATGAACCCAGTATTGGTATGCATCCAAGGGATTGCAAAAAACTCCTTGAAAGCCTCGCATCGATAAAGGATGCTGGAAATACTCTTGTTGTTGTTGAGCATGATGAGGAAACAATCAGGTGGGCTGATTATATTGTTGACATGGGCCCTGGTGCAGGACTCAATGGAGGCTGGATCGTGGCTTCAGGAAGACCTGATGAAATAGCAAGAAACAGAGAGTCAATAACAGGGGAATACCTCAGCGGGTTCATGTCTATCGAGATTCCGTATATGCGAAGAAATCCAAAAGACTTTATACAGATCATAAGTGCTCAGGAATTTAATCTCAAGGAGATCAATGTCAAGATCCCGCTTGGAACCTTCACATGTGTAACCGGTGTTTCAGGTTCAGGGAAAAGCACACTCGTTATTGAGATACTCTATAAGGCACTCTCAAAAGAACTTTATGGGAGTAATGTAAGCCCTGGTCATTGTAGGGAAATAAGAGGCATGGACAAAATACATGGGGTGAAATGTGTTGACCAATCACCACTTGGGAAAACCCCCAGATCCAATCCAGCAACATATACAGGCATTTTCACATTTGTTCGAGAGTTATTTTCACAGGTGACAGATTCCAGAATCAGAGGCTACACACCTTCGCGGTTCAGTTTCAATCTTGCAGGAGGAAGGTGTGAATCATGTCGTGGTGATGGACTGGTGAAGGTGGAGATGCATTTCTTACCAGATGTGTATGTGCCATGTGATGCATGCAAAGGGAAACGATACAATAGAGAGACCCTTGATATTAAATACAAGGGAAAGAATATTGCAGATGTGCTTGACATGACAGTATACGAAGCACTGCAGTTCTTCTCATCCATACCTCTCATACGGCAACGACTTGAGGTTCTTGAAGATGTTGGACTTGGGTATTTAAAGCTTGGGCAACCTGCATCGACGCTCTCAGGAGGTGAAGCACAGAGGGTAAGGCTCTCAAAGGAACTTGGGAAAAAATCAACAGGCAATACCCTTTATATCCTTGATGAGCCGACGACAGGACTCCATTTTGTTGACATCCAGAAACTGTTGAATGTCATAAACAGTCTTGTTGATTCAGGGAATACTGTTATTGTAATTGAGCATAACCTTGATGTAATAAAATCGGCTGACTATATCATAGACCTTGGTCCAGAAGGTGGAGAGGGGGGAGGAAGGGTTATTGCGGAAGGAACACCAGAAGAGGTCAGCATGAACCCCAAATCATATACCGGAAGATTTCTCAGGGACAAACTTTCACGCATCAGCCATACGAGAGTAGCATGAAAGAAAAGTTCAAAGTTCAGACAAAGACTTTTTATGCATTATACAACTTTTGCAGATGTTATTTAGCTGTCATTCCGTGCTTGACACGGAATCCAGTCAGTTTTGTGCCTCTGGATTCCTGCTTTCGCAGGAATGACAATACTACGCCGGTATCGTTACATCGAAAGTTGTTTTTATTACTCTTCACTCTTCACTGTTCACTGGTAACTGTTTTATTTGCCTGTACATCACATCAAGAAAAGATCTACAGAAAAAGCAGAATCATGATGGATACCCTTGTTACCATCAACGTTGTATCCAGATCAAAAGAAGATGCTGAGAAGGGCATAGATGCTGCATTCTCCGAGATTGAAAAATTAGAACAATTGACCAATTTCTTTTCTCCTGATAGTGAGATATCTCAGATTAACGGAAATGCTGGTATCTCAGAAGTAAAAGTATCTCCTGAGACTCTTGAATTACTTGATAAAGCATTATTTATATCAAAAAAGACTGAAGGGGCATTTGATATCACGATAGGACCTGTTATAACACTCTATGACTTTTATAAGAAAATAGAACCGGAAGACCTGGAACTGAAGAAAAAAGTATCATTTGTGAATTACAAGGATTTACTCATTGACAAAAATAAATCCACAGCATTCCTGAAAAAAAGTAATATGTTAATTGACCCCGGTGGAATATCAAAGGGTTATGCTACAGATAAGGCAGTGGAGACATTGAAAAAACTCGGGATACATGCAGGGCTTATTTCAGTTGCAGGGGATATCAAGGCATTTGGTCTCAAACCTGATGGAAGGCCATGGAGAATTGGCATCAGGAATCCACGGGCAAAGGATAAGGAAGATGATATCATGGCTACTATTGAACTCAAAGATATGGCTATATCCACCTCTGGAGATTATGAGCGGTATTTTATACTGAATGGAAGAAGATACCACCATCTCCTGAACCCGAAGACTGGCTATCCTGCAGAGGGATGTCAGAGTGTCAGCATCATAACAAAGGAAGGTGTATTTACAGACGCCCTTGCAACTGGTATTTTCATACTTGGCCTTGAAAGGGGACTAAAGGTTATTGAGGAAATGGGCTTTGATGGTGTAATCGTTGATAGTACAGGGAAGATACATATCACACCTCAGATAAGAGGGAAGGTTGAATTTAAAAAACCTGCTTGAGAGTACCACAAAAGCTGATAGAATTTTATTTATTGTCCTTATCTTTTTATCTTTCTCAGGAATTGTTTTTATGAAAGAAGTTCTTCCCGAAGGGAAAACGGTGCGGATAGAGGTGAATGGTCGTCCTGTCTATTTACTGCCCGTCGAGAAAGATAGGGTTGTATCAGTGAATGGTCCTGAGGGGAAGACAGTTATCGAGATAAGAAATCACAAAGTAAGTATAACCGAATCCCCATGCTATAACAAGCTATGCATACATCAGGGATGGATTGAAAGCGGTGCGATAGTATGCCTGCCAAACAGGGTTGTTATAACGATAGGCAATCACAAAGA
>JAGUWT010000260.1 GCA_020062205.1 Thermodesulfovibrionales bacterium | reverse complement strand
GGGGACAGTCCCGATTCTACGACTCCACTTCGTTTGTCCGTAAATCTGGGACAGTCCCCTCATGACTATGACTATCGGCAAAAGAATCCGCTCAAATACTATACCCTGCCTATTTTCCTTTTAAAAACCAGCACTGCATTTACCCCGCCGAAACCGAAGGATTGGGAAATAGCAGCTTCAATCTCAGCTTTTCTTGTCTGGGTTACAAAATCGAGATCACATTCAGGATCGAACTCCTTCAGATTGATTGTTGGAGGTATAATCCCTTCATTCATGCTCATCAGGGTAAAGGCTGCCTCAAGTGCTCCTGATGCAGCAAGCATATGGCCTGTCATGGATTTCACAGAACTTACAGGGATATGATAAGCCATCTTACCAAAAGATAGCTTGATTGCCTTAGTTTCTGCTTTGTCACCGCGGGGCGTCGATGTGCCGTGGGCATTGATATAATCAATATCATCAGGTTTTAACGAGGCCTCTTTTAAAGCCATTTTTATTGCATGTGCTTCACCATTCGGATCTGGCATTGTTTGATGGAAAGCATCTGTTGTATTTCCGTATCCGACAATTTCTCCATACATCTTTGCACCTCTTTCCAAAGCATGTTTGTATTCTTCCAGGATGAGAATACATGCTCCCTCTGACAGGACAAACCCGTCTCTCATTCTGTCAAAGGGCTTGCTTGCAGATGGATCATTGACTTTGGATAAGGCACCTGTCACACCATATCCTTCAACACATATCCTGCAAAGAGGGGCTTCAGTACCTCCACAGAATACAGGACCCTGATAACCTGATTTGATTAAGCGAAATGCCTCACCTATTGCATTTGTTCCTGATGCACAGGCATTCGATATACCAAGACAGTGACCCTTTATGCCTAATTTCTGAGCAACATAGGATGATGCCATGCTTGTCGTGGTTGCTGGCATGAGATAAGCAGATATTTGTGCTGAGTGCCCATGGGTCGTAGACTGACCGCTGACTGCTGAGTATTTTTTTTGTAACTCTTTTTCTATTGTGGTGATTCCGCCACGGCTTGACCCAATAATAACACCTGATGAGTCAAGTAACGAGTGACGAGAAACAAGTCCTGCATCTTCTGCTGCCATGATTGCTGCTGCAACAGCATAATGTACGAATGGGTCGAGACGATGTATCTCTTTCTGAGAAAGATATTTCGTTGCATCAAATCCTTTTAATTCACCTGCAACCTTCCATCGTATCTCAGAGGTGTCAAATCTTGTTATAGGCCCTATGCCTGATACACCTGATTTAGATGCTTCCCATGATGTGTAAAATGAATTTCCGAGGGGGCTAACAGCACCAATACCTGTTACAACAACCATTTTCACCTGACTTCTGGAGATGCATTTGGATCAAATGGGTTTGTTCTCATGGCAAGAGAAAAAAGATAAGGATAATCATCCTTTTTGACTCCTAATTTTAAAATCGTAATCAAGTACGGAATGACAAACTTAATACCGCACAGCTTTGCTACGAAGTAGCTGGGTACATAGTAAAGTATATTTTACCAACAAATCAAATTTTCACTGAAATCGTATTTATCTGGTACAATATTTAAAACCTTATCTCATTGAAATTTCCAGATGGCAGACATATACAACATAAAATTACCTATATTTGAAGGACCATTTGACCTCCTTTTCCACCTCATACGGGAGAACAAAATAGAGATATATGATATCCCTATTGCCCTCATTACCCACCAGTATCTCGAATATATCGAACTTATGAAAGAGCTTAACCTCGAGATAGCCGGTGACTTCCTTGTTATGGCTGCAACCCTTATTCATATAAAATCGAAGATGCTTTTGCCGCCAGACGAAGAGGCATCCTCAGAAGAACAAGAAGACCCCAGGCTTGAACTTGTCCACAGATTACTTGAATATCAGGCATTTAAAGATGCAGCGATGAATTTGAAGGAGCGGGAAGCGGAGTGGTTGAAGGTATTTCATCGAGAACCGATATCAGATGATGACGGCGATGCAGAGCTTTATCTGTTTGATGTAAATCTGTTTGACCTGGTGAGCGTATTCAAGAAGATCCTTGATACTGCTTCAGCAGAGGTTGCGTCTATAACAAAAGAGACTTTGACTGTAAAGGATAGGATGTCTTTTATCATGGAGATGATGGAAGGGCAGGAGGCTGTTCGATTTGAGGAGATCTTTAAAGAAGGTATCAATAAGTTACAGCTTATCGTTACATTTATTGCACTCCTCGAGTTAATCAGGCTTGGCCTCATCAGGGCATACCAGGAGAGGGAATTCGGGAATATATGGGTGATAAACCCGCAAAAAGTGAAAAGTGACGAGTCTCAAGTAACAAGTTAAAGACTGAAAGCAATATCATTTGAAATAACATTGGTTTTTGTCTATCATAGAACGCATGAAAGCCCTCATATTAAGTGGAGGTAAAGGGACAAGGCTCAGGCCGCTGACATATTCTGGTGCAAAACAACTTGTGCCTGTTGCAAACAGACCTATCCTCTTCTACTGCATAGACAATATAGCTCAGGTGGGTATCAAAGAGATCGGCATTATCATATCTCCAGAGACAGGACAGGAAATAAAAGAGACAGTAGGTGATGGCAGTCTCTGGAATGTGAAGATACACTATATCTTGCAGGATACTGCCGGTGGACTTGCACATGCTGTGAAGATTGCAAGGGATTTTCTGCAGGATTCACCTTTTGTCATGTACCTTGGCGACAATCTTATCGGAGGTGGTATTGACAGATTCCTGCAAGAGTTTGAAAAGAATTCTCCAGATGCACTAATCCTCTTGAAAGAGGTAGAAGAACCAAAAAATTTTGGTGTTGCAGAAGTTTCACGGACAGGGGAAATAATCAGGCTTATCGAGAAACCTGATGAACCCCCATCGAATCTTGCACTCATTGGTATCTATATATTCTCACACAATATCCACAAAGCTATTGATTTGATTCAACCTTCCAAAAGGGGAGAACTCGAGATTACAGATGCCATACAGAAACTCATTGATATGGGGTTGAGTGTGGAGAGTTTTATCCTTGATGGTTGGTGGCTTGATACAGGTAAGAAAGACGACCTCCTTACGGCAAATGTTATTGTGCTTGATGAATGGTTAAAATCGGCTATACAGGGTACCGTTGATAATGAAAGTAGAATACTCGGGCGTGTAGCTATTGGAAAGGGCTCAGTTATTAAAGGAAGCAATATAAGGGGGCCTGCAATTATAGGTGAAAATACCGTGATAGAGAATTCTTTTGTAGGGCCATATTCGAGTATCGGTAACAATGTAAAGATAAGACATTCTGCTGTCGAGCATTCAGTGATCATGGATGGAAGTGAATTAAATGATGTAGAGAGGATGGAAGGCAGCCTTATTGGTCGGAGGGTGAAACTCTTCCGTAACAAGAGGCATAAGGCATTGCGATTAATGGTTGGAGATGATTCCATAGTCGAGGTATAGAAGATGACCAAGCTTCGATTTCTGACTGCTGGAGAATCACATGGCAAGGCACTGATCGGGGTTCTTGAAGGAATTCCATCAGGGCTTACCATTTCTTCAGAGGATATTGACAGAGATCTCCAGAGGAGACAGAAAGGATATGGACGTGGAGGTCGGATGAAGATTGAATCTGACCATGCCGAGATCATATCAGGAGTAAGATGGGGAAAGACCATTGGCTCACCGATTGCTATTATTATCGAGAATAAGGATTGGATAAATTGGAAGGAAATAATGACTTCAGAGTTAAGAAGCTCAGCACTCAGCACTCAGCACTCAAAACTGAAATTAGTTACACGTCCCCGGCCAGGCCATGCAGATTTATCTGGTGCAATTAAATATGATACCCATGATATAAGAAATATACTCGAACGTTCGAGTGCGCGAGAGACTGCTATGCGGGTTGCTCTGGGTGGAATAGCAAAGAGATTCCTTTCAGAATTTGATATCAAAATAGGAAGCTATGTTATTCAAAT
>JAGUWT010000087.1 GCA_020062205.1 Thermodesulfovibrionales bacterium | reverse complement strand
TGTCAAGAGAAATTGTTAATATAGTTGCTAATACACTATATCCCTATATTTTATAAGAACTTATTGCCTTCTTTAGATGCTAAATCAGAAAGTCGAGTTGATAAAACCGTACGGGAGAAGCACCTGGTATTCTAACGGGAGGTGCTTCTGGCATTTCAACGTTATGAATAGGGAGTGTGGGGAAAAAATACTCTATCGAGAGGAATTCATCTGTCGTGGGTTCAACTATGATCTCCTCTACGATTTTATTTTTTTTTGTTTTAGAGCAATAGAGAGCAACTCTGGCCGGCAGAAACTCCTTAGAGTAGCTATCTGGTTTGTAACCATTTTTTTTATAGTGACCTTTTAGCCATTCAAGCATCTCTATACGAGTATATTCTTTGTCCATTTCACCTTCCTTATCATTTATGAATTTCAGTAGTCAGCGTAGTTATCAAATTATGACCTTCCTAATCCTTTTCATATCTTTTTCGAAGAATTCTTTTTCCCACTACCCTCAACACCGGCAATTAAAATGATCATTTTATTGCTAAGCCTCTATTAGCCCATCCTAGCAGCGTCCAACTCTAATGCTATGTCAAACCCTATACTTTCTCTTTCCATAACCGATTCAGGCAAATACCTTGAGGCTAATTGCCTTTCTATCTTTCTTCCGATCCTGTCGTAAATAGGGATCGTTCTCATAAAATTTATAAAAGACTCGGAAAAGAAGGGAGTATAAACATTAATATTTAGAACCTTTGCTGTATGCAATAAAGGAGCAAGGTGCTTTGGTGCCAAACACTTTACAAAGTATTCCCACACTGCATCGTAATCTTCTGCTTGCGATTTTTCTTTAAATAAAAAGTCTCTAAAACCCTTACTAACCATTTCACTCAAGTGTTTCCGCGGGACGGGATGAATATCTTCAAAGGATTTGATGCTTCCTGTCTCCTTATGCCCTAAGGGATGCTCATGAAGCCAATAACCACCAAAACATTCATCCCCTCCATCACCGGTAACAATGTTGGTGCTGAATGTTTTAGCCAAAGAGCAAAGGATGTATACATTGATGTCGCCCTTAAAGCTGTATTGCTTTGTTTTTTGGTATTCGATAAGATAATTTTGGTAGGTTTGGTCGGAGATGATTACCTCATGATGCTCTGTGCCAAATAAACCCGCAACTTCATGTGCATAAACAATATCCGGATAATCTTTTGATTTAGCAAGAGTAAATGTTGATATTGGCACTTGAGGATATACTTTGCGGAGAAGTGCTAAGACAAGTGAAGAATCAATACCGCCTGAGAGCAAAAGCGACAATGGAACCTGCGGAATTTCCTTTATATTCTGAATAATTATATTTTCCAACTCTTCAATCATTTTTTCTCTTACCTAATAAACTGTAGCCCATAGTTAAGGCGTATAGTGCCCAAGCGCTTCCATCTTCAATATAATGATAAGCCCACAAGCCACTTGGAAGTTGATTTTTCTTAATCCATTCCAAACCATTGCGTAGCACTTTCTGAGGCAATTCATTCGGATAATGAAGAAGTGACACCATAGAAATACCTGTACACCAAGGATCACTTCCAACAGGATGATTTTTCCATGGTCCCCAGCCTCCATCATCATTCTGTTGATCGGCTAACAAGTGAACAGTTTTTGAAATAATTTCATTGCCTTCCGGATGATAGTAATTTTTAGAGAATGCCATTAATGTAAGAGCAGCTTTATAATTCAGGCAGGGTTCACATCGCCATTCTTTTTTCCATTCCTTCTCCAACCATTTTAAACAGACATCTGAAGAAAGTTGAGGAAGGAAGTAGAGAATCAGGCCGGTTATAGGTATTCGGGCAGAGTCTCTTAGGGATTTACCCCAACCTTGCGTCTTCTGGCTTTGGTCATTTATCCATTTCTGTGCTTTTTCAACCGAGTTCTGATATTCTTTTGATAAATTCAGAAAACTTGCGCACCACATGGTTTCGGGAACATCAGACCATCCCCCGTCATCCTTTTGCATTTTAATACACTTCTCAGCTATTTTTTTGAAAAGTATCGTGTTAGGATTAACGCCGCTTTCTTTCAAAAGCAATGCTAATCTACACATGCGGGTAAGCTCAATATCTTTTTGCAGGAAATCCTTAATTGTTTGGCTCAAGGCGATTATGCCTTGCTGAATAGTCAATTCCATTTCGGAAATGACCTTATCTGCACCCATGGCAGCCAGAGCACTGCTTACAAACAATCTTCTTTCCCGATGATTTGTTTATAATCTCAACAGGAAAGTTCATAGTCCTCTCTCTTTTTAGGGTCGGTTTTTCATAAACCTTTTTCTTATCCTTGTTCATTTTACTTCCTCCTTTTAATAATTTTTTCTTTCAAAAACTCATTTGTTGTTTCATCGAGGTCGTTTTTGCCCTGATTTTCATCTACATCATAGATATCTATAAAATCCCTTAAAATGCTTTTAATAGGTAACTTCACTGCTATCTGCTCCAGAATCCAATAAGAGGTTTCATTAAGGCTGTAATGTTCACCAGTTTCTATATTAAACACCCAATATTTTCCTAATTCTTCTATTTTCTGGAGAAAAATATTATCTGACAGAATAAATATATCATCTTTATTTATTTCCAGCATTGTGGGTCTCCTGCAAGGTAATCACCAGTTAAAGCATAGGCCATAGCACGGCAACCTCGACATAAGGGTATAAAATCACAACCATTACATTTACCTTTGATATTTTTTGAATTTCTAATATTCCATAGGACATCAGAGGTATACCAAATTTTATAAAAACTATCCTTCACCGCATTTCCAATTGGAATAGGTAGACGGCGACAGGGGTAAATTGTACCGTCATGCATAATAGTCAAGGCATTGGTTCCGACAGAACACATTGCACCGACAGTTGGGTCACTCCCGTTTAAAAGTACAAACAAAGGTCTATATAACAAGATCCTAATTTTATCCTTTTTCATAGCCAGAGAATAAATTCTTTGGAATACATCTTTTAACTCTTCTGAGGTTAGAAATTCATCTTTTAAATTGGCTCCCATCCCTTCAGGGATAAGACGTTCGGCAGAAAAGGTATCAACGCTTTCTTCTTTAAGTAAATTGACCAGAGGCTCAACCTCATTTTTATTGAGATTGCTGATAGTCATCATAATAGCTACTTGAAAATCATTCTTTTTCAACAATCTGATAGCAGACAAAGTTGCTTCAAAACTGCCCTTTCCTCGAATCTGGTCGTTTAGATTTTGGTCTGCTGCCTCTAAAGAAAGTTGCACCCGTCTGAGTTTTTTAAATTCTTTTAGCTTATCCAGAACAGTCTGGTCAAGCAAGCTGCCGTTAGTGAGAATGTCGAAATAGTGAATGGTTTTGAGCGAACTGACATGCTGTAATAGTGGAAAGACCTTATCTTTAACCAAAAAAGGTTCTCCGCCAGTAATAGAAAGGGTGCCTTTTTTATCCCATCTTTTCAAGGTAGTATCTATTTTGTCCGCTATATGCCTTAACTCGTCTAAGCTTAATTCATTAGTTGAAGTATAGCCATCGTGATAGCAGTGTTTACATCTGAGGTTACATTTTTCGGTGATATGCCATTGAAAGTAAAACTCAGTATTTATATTTGAGTTTTCAAATCGGCTGTCCATATTTTAGCTCCTAATTCCTTCCACTATTTTATTTTTACCAACAAGACTCTTACTTACCCACACTTTCCTCCACAATCCGTATCTCCTCCTCGGTTAAGCTGTAGAGATTATAAACAAGCTGGTCAATCTCTTGCTCAAGTTTTTTTTACCTTTGCCTGCTTTTCTGGATTTTGCAGGTAATCCTCGTCTTTGGTAATGGAAAGGATGCGGTCAACGAGAGTGATGAAAGGCTGCTGCCCCATGTCTTTATTTTGGATCAGGGATACCGAGTTGTCTGCAAATCTTGATTGCCAAAAGGTCAGCAATCTCGGTATGTCTTGGTACCGTTGTTGATTTATTTGTATTGGCAAGATTTATATAACGGGAATGTTTTGCACCTTCTCTTAACAGAACGCATCCATGACGTTCCAGGTACCTGATCAGATCCTTTCTCTTCATACTTCAATTTCTTCTAAAACAACCTCCCGCTTGGGCAGAGAAGAAATATCCACAGGTTTTTGCATTTCATGAATAGCATCAATGAGATTCTCTTTTGCTTCCTCAATTGTTTTCCCCTGGGTCAGTGCGCCTGGCACATCATCCGTCCACGCAACCCACCACTTGCCGTCTTTAACAAAAGTAGCTCTTACCTTTATTTAAACCACCTCCTCTTGACTTTAGTATACCAAAAACCGCTTACCCTTTCCCCTCCACTCTATGAGTCGTAGACAATCGCAATCTCATCAGGAGTGAGGGATGAATTATTATAGCAGAGAGGATGGTGTTGAAAATAATGTCAGGAAAGGATTAGTATTTAGATGTTGCAGATTGTTGGGAAGGTGGGAAAAAGGTGAAGAGTGATTAAAGGTTTCGTATTCAGAAAATGTCATAATTCAACAGGCTGTCAAGACCAGACCTATTTTAAAAATATTAAAAAAGAGAGGCCGAAGAGAGAGGAAAATGAGAGAAAATAGAACCGTCCCTATAACCGTCTTTTTTCTGGCGGGAAACGAAACGTCCTCGAAAAATCCTTATCCATCGTTATGATTACTCGCTTATCTTCGCATGCCCGCTGATAAACCTCGTCATCAGATATTCCAGAAAGCCCTGAATCTCTTATGCTTAGCACATCATTACCAAGCACCTTCAGATAATCAATAATAGGCTCAAAGAGGTTTTCATTTGCGAACATCTTCATACAGCAACCCCTGCATCTTCATCTGCAAGAATAGAAGCATAGTTCAAGCATGCCCTTATATCTTCGTCCGTGATATTCGGGTAAGCCTTCTTAATTCCTTCAAAATTCTCTCCTGCAGCAAGGAGATCAAGAATTATATGAACTGGAATTCTTGTTCCTTTTATACAGGGCTTGCCGCTACATATCTTTGGGTCTGATACTATCCTCTCAACTAACTTCTTCATTCTTTACACCTCCCTTCCGGCTTATTATTATCTTAACAGACCTAAATATTCCTTTCACTTTTTCCTCTCCACTATCTCAATCTCCTCATCCGTCAACTCATACAACTTATAAACTATATGGTCTATCAGATTATCAGTAGCATCAATTTTATCTTTTAATGGGTTAAGCACTGACATGCTTTCGTTTAAATGTTTTTCCAATGATTCCTGAAATCTGCGGTTTGTTGGGTCTATAGAGAGTTTTGATTTATTTTTCTTTAAGACAGCAAGAGGGGCTAAAAGGTTACCTTCGTGGTAATCCTTAAGAACAGTTTTACCACTAAGGTCATCAATATTGCAGCCTATTTCCCGCTCAAGCCATTTGAGGAAACCTTTGACTTCATCATTCTTTGTTTTGTTCAT
>JAGUWT010000059.1 GCA_020062205.1 Thermodesulfovibrionales bacterium | reverse complement strand
TATTCTAATATTACGTATATACGTAATATATTATGAGACATCCTAAATGGGCTTTAAAGCATAAAAGAAAAGGCACAGAGCTTCGACTTATTCGGGGAATCTATTACCTCTATGAAGTCACCAGCAGATGGAATGCTGAGAAAAATTAGGAAAGGGGGGTGAGGGGGGATTTGAAAATCTCCGTGAACTCTGTGGTTTAATATGTTTTTAGGGTATAATATTTTTATGCCGAAGTGGCGGAACTGGCAGACGCGCTAGGTTCAGGGTCTAGTGGTCGAGAGGCCGTGCGGGTTCAAATCCCGCCTTCGGCACCAATTATATCAAAAGGTGTTATTTCAATCCAGCCAAACCCAACATTGTAAAGGTTCATCAGCTATGGTATCCTTAGCCATGATGGAACAGAGATTCGAGTTAACCAATAATGAAATAAAAGAAATCAAACTGAAATTAATATCTACTCTCAGGAGACATAATGAAATCTTATTTGCTTATCTCCATGGTTCGTTTGGAACCTTTCCCTTCAGGGATATTGATATCGGGGCTTACTGCATGATACCAGAAGATTTGGTGTTTGATTTTGGGCTTGAGATGTCTACTGAACTTGAAATAGCTTCTGGTTATCCTGTGGACTTTAAAGTAGTAAACTATGCACCAATTGGTTTTCAATTTTCAGTCATAAATGAAGGCATATTACTGTTTGAGAGAGATAAGGCTGTGAGACTTAGTTTCATAGAAGATGTTGGGTTAAGGTATATGGATTATCATGAATTCTCAAAATTGTATTTCAAGGAGCTTATGGAATGTATGGAGAGATAAACGATTCTATAAAAAGAAGCATTGAATGAAAAAACTGACCCATCTTGATAAAAAAGGCAAGGCAAGGATGGTTGATATTAGCGAAAAGCCTATAACCAGGAGAGAGGCTTTCGCAAAAGGCTCTGTTTATATGAAACCTGAAACCCTGAAGCTTATACAGGACAAAAAGGTTCCGAAAGGTGATGTGTTCTCCGTTGCAAGGGTTGCAGGCATCATGGCTGCAAAAAAAACGAGCGAACTTATTCCGATGTGTCATCCCCTCAATATTACCTCGATAGATATAAACTTTCATCTCGATAGCAAAAAGAATAAGGTGGATATAGAAGCGCGTGTAAAAATTACAGGCCAGACAGGTGTGGAAATGGAGGCACTGACTTCAGTATCTGTAGCGGCCTTGACTATTTATGACATGTGCAAGGCAGTTGATAAAGAGATGGTTATTTCAGACATCGTGCTTATGGAAAAAAGAGGCGGGAAAAGCGGAGATTTCAAAAGAAAAACCAAAAATCTAAGATAATTTATTGCCACAGAGAACACAGAGGAATTTATTCATTGAAGAAAAATAAAAAGAAGTTCATGAGTAAGGTCACATTGTATGTCATTCCCGCTTGTCGGGAATCTTTCTTCACCCCTCTTTGGAAAAGAGGGGTTAGGGGAGATTTTATGTATCATAATTTAATGCGTTCGTATTAGTAACAAGTTTAGGTTTTTCTCTGTGATCTCTGTGGTTTAAAGTATTCAGGTGTTATTTATACCGCTTCACCTCAAATCTATAAATCTCTACATCCTCTTGAGGTAATATCCCTGCCTTCAACTTTGTTATTCGTAACTGTTCTCCAACGGTATCAACTCCCTCGAGGTCAGGAAGTAAGAGTCCTTTCCTGAATCCATTTGTTACTATTACTCCATATTTTTTAGGGTTAAGCTCTGAAACGTCATTTGCCTTTTCCGGTGGAGAAAGGACATCAACAGAACATGTGAGTTCGCCAAGTTCTTTTTCTTCTACAGGCGAGAACCTGTAATCCTGAGTTGCTGCAGATATTGCGTTTCTTATGATCTCTTGAGCGATATTTTCAGTGCTCGGCATAAAAGTCCCAATGCATCCCCTGAGTTGTCCGTGTTTTTTCAGAGAGACAAAGACACCTGCCTTTTCAGTCATTTCAGGAGGAAGGGGTTCAGATGGGTTGATAATTCTCCCTTCTCTTATATATGTCTCTATGGTCTTCTTCGCAAGTTCAACAAAGGGATGCATCTATTTTCCTCTAAGGAGGGTATAGTTAGCCACTGTGAACAATGCCTCTTTTGCAGGTGAATCTGAGAAGAGTGAGAGCTCTGCCTTTGCCTCAGCAATAAGATTCCGTGCCCTTTTAAGGGAAAATTCTATTGAATTGTATTTTTTGAAAAGCCTTAATATCTGTTTCAGCCCCGATTTTTTGAAATCATCTTTGATTATATTCCTTACCCTTTCCTTTTCGGTATCTGAGGCTGTTTTCAAAAGATTAATAAGCGGTAAAGTTATCTTGCCTTCTTTGAGATCCTTGCCGAGTCGTTTTCCAAGCTCACTCTCATCTGCTTTATAATCGAGTATATCATCCGCCATCTGAAATGCAATGCCTGTCTTCGTGCCGAATTGTGTCAGTGCAACCTCCTTTTCTTCGGGCAAAGAGCCCAGAATTGCACCAATCTTGCATGCTGCAGAGATCAAAGCAGCAGTCTTTCCAGAGATAATATCTAAATATTCTTTCTCAGTGATATCAGGGTCTCCTGTCTTGACGAGCTGGAGGATTTCAGCCTCTGTCATCCTTGTTGTTGCCTCAGAAAGGGCTTCCATAATCCGCTGGCTTTTCTGCATTACAGCAATCCTCAGGGCATTAGAGTAAAGAAAATCTCCAACGAGTATTACAACCTGATTCCCCCAGATTGAATGTGCTGGAGATTTGCCCCTTCTTATTTCCGCACCATCAATAACATCATCATGCAGGAGAGAGGCGGTATGTATTGATTCAATAATCCCTGCAAGCATAAGCCTTGCATCTTCCTTATATCCTGCTAACTCAGAACTAAGCAGAAGGATTAGTGGTCTGAGTCGCTTTCCACCTCCGTCTAAAATATATTTTCCAATAAGGGGAATTGTGAAAACAGGGCTTTTGGAGAGGTATCTGAGCCTTTCTTCAACAATTTTTAGGTCAGGTTCATAAGATTTAAAAATTTCATCTAAATGCATGATTAATGGTAGGATAGCACCTGCTTTAAAGTCAAGGGGAGGGGGTATTCGACAGTTTACAGGTTAAAGATTTTCAGACCAACAACCTTATGCATACTATCAAAATCAGAATCATTATGTGTTCCTCTGTGTCCTCTGTGGCTATTTGTATTATGCTATTAATAAAAAACCTTCATCCCTTCTGTGTTTGTTATAAGCCACTTCGTCCTCTCCTTATTGAGCATAAACCTGAGGTGAACTGGTTTCGCTAAATCACCTACGATGTAACCTGTATCATTTCCAATCGTTGCAATAACCCTCACATCCATATCTGCCGTGGCAGTTTTATCAGTAACATGAATTTTTAAATGCTCGTATTCGATTTTCATATCACTCATCTGCTGGAAGACTGATTTCATAGATTGCTTTATATAAAGGTATGTCAGTCCATAATCATCACGATAGTTAAAAGATACCTTCGACATTACAGCATCGAGGTCTTCTTTTTCTATTGCATGAGAACCTTCTTTAAAAACCTTTTTTATCCTGCTTTCATCAGAAGGCCACAAGAAATAAAGGATTAATGGGATAAGGATTATGAGGAGTAAAAGTACTATGGATTTTTTACTCAAAGGGCCTATTACCACATCCTCCTTATTCTCTAATTCTCTGTTACAACAACTATAGAATCTTTAATAACCTTCAGCAACTGATTGAGGTTTTGCTCGCTGATGCTTAATGGAGGCATAATGACTACAACGTTTCCAATGGGTCTGATGAAGACTCCATTCTCCCTCGCATGGTATGCAACACGCCAGCCCATCTTCTCTGCCCAGTCATAGGGTTCCTGAGTCTTTTTATCACTTACTAATTCCACGCCTGCCATCATCCCTGCATTCCTTATATCTCCAACATGTTGAAGAACTAATACATCCTTAAGCCATGCCTCAAGAATTTCGATTTTACCTTTGAGATGTTCCAGTACCTGCTCTTTTTCAAATAAATCGAGACATGCAAGGGCTGCAGCACATGCAAGGGGATTGCCTGTATATGAATGGCCATGGAAGAATGTCTTTAGATTTTTAAATTCTCCAAGAAAAGCATTATATATCTCGTCTGTTGCAAGTGTTACTGCAAGAGCCATGTAACCGCCTGTTATCCCCTTTGATAAACACATAATGTCAGGGATAACATCTTCATGTTCACATGCAAACATCTTCCCCGTTCGTCCAAAACCTGTTGCAACCTCATCCGCAATCAATAGAATCTTATACTTAGTGCATAATTCTCGGACACCTTTAAGGTATCCCGGTGGTGAGGTTATCATACCTCCTGCTGCCTGAATAAGAGGCTCGATAATCATTGCACATATCTCGTTTGAGTGCGCCTTGAATATCTCTTCAAGTTTATCAAGACATGCAAGCTTACAATCAGGATATTCCTTTTTAAGTTCACATCTATAGCAGTATGGCGAAGGAGCTTTATAAGTCTTGAATAATAGTGGCCCGAATGCCTTATGGAATATATCTACACCGCCAACGCTCACAGCACCAAGGGTATCACCGTGATATGCATTGTTAAGGGATACAAAGGTATTTCTTCCATCAACTCCCTTATGCTTCCAATACTGAAATGCCATCTTCAGAGCAACTTCCACAGCAGTTGAGCCATTGTCGGAGTAGAAGACTTTTTCAAATCCCCCCTTACCCCCCTTTTCCAAAAGGGGGGTGGGGGGATTTAATTCAGTAAGGGGGGGATGGGGAGGTAAGTTATGAAATGACTTCTGCACTATCTGCACAAGTTTTTCAGCTAATCTTATCGCAGGGACATTGCTCAATCCGAGTAGTGTGCTATGGGCAATATTGTCAAGCTGTTCTTTTATTGCTTCATCTATCTCCTTCTTCCTGTGTCCAAAGATATTCACCCAGAGGGATGAGACACCATCAAGATACCATCTGCCATAGATGTCTTTTATAAAGCAATCCCTGCCCTCAGAAATAATAATCGGCTTCTGACCAAGCCAATCCCTCATTTGTGTAAACGGATGCCAGATGTATTTTTTGTCAAGCTCTTCGAGTTGCTTATTGTCTTCAAATATGCCCATTTTTAGTTCTCCTCAATAAAACTATACCATACCTAATTTGGCTATAAATATCCTCTCAATCCCCGCATAATCTTTCTTAATGAAAATATCTATTAAGCCTTTATCTTCAGCTATTTTCTTTACAGCATCTGCCTGACCCATGCCGAGTTCTAACATAAGATGGCCACCTTCCTTCAAATAACCCTTTGCCTCAGGGATTATCGCTCTATAATAATCAAGGCCGCCTTCTCCTCCATCTAATGCCTCTACAGGCTCCCAGTCTTTAATCTCAGGCTGTAAACTTTTTATATCATCTCTTTGAATATAAGGAGGGTTTGATACAATTAAATCAAATCTGAGATTTGAGATTTGAGATTTGAGATTTTTTTCTATTGGCTCAAATAAATTACCTTGCAGGAAACTTGCATTTTTGATCCCGTTGAATTCAGCATTGTCTTTTGCATATCCAATCGCAACTTCTGATATATCAGTACCATAAACCTGTGCATCAGGAAATTCTCTGGCAAGTGCAAGTGCCACACACCCACTGCCTGTGCATAAATCAAGAATACTTAGTGACGAGTGACGAGTAACGAGTGATGAATAGAGTGCTGGGTGCTGAGTGCTGAGTGCTGAGTTTTGTTTAGAGTTTTTCTGACTGCTGACTGCTGACTGCTGACTGCTGACTATTTTTATTGCTTCTTCAGCCAGCAACTCTGTTTCAGGTCTTGGAATAAGGACACCCTCTCCTACTTTGATTTTTAATCCATAAAACTCCACATATCCGAGGATATATTGGAGAGGTTCTCTTTCTGATCTTCTTTTTACGAATTCATCAATCTTCGGAATATATTCTTCTAAAATTTGAGGGTTGTCCGTATAAAGAGCGGCTCTATCTATTCCAAGGCAATAAGATACGATTAGCTCTGCCTCTCTGTTTGCATCATCAATTCCATATCCTTTAAGAAAACTCGCAATCTCTCTTATTTTTTCATGTGCGTTCATACGTCTTATATTATACTATCACTTATTTAACTTGAGAGTACCGAGTTCTGTCATTCCTGCCCCGTATCGTAGTACGGGGTGAACTCCAGCGGGAATCCAGAAACAAAAGCGTAGATTCCTGCTTTCGCAGGAATGACAAAAGATCGGCTCAAATGATTTTATGACTAAACGCAAACGCTCACGGAAAATAACTTTTTTATTCATTGCACTGGTTATTACTCTGCCACTCGTCTGTTTGCTTTTCATACCTGATATTTCAAGACTGAAAAAGGAAAATCCTCAAAAGACTGCATTCATGGAATATCGAGAGAAGGAATGGCAAGAGAAGGGCAAAAAGTACAGGATTCATAAGATATGGGTTCTGCTTCCAAGGGTATCCCCTTACCTTGTAAAGGCTGTTCTTATTGCAGAGGATGACAAGTTCTGGAGACATGAAGGCTTTGATTACGAGGCTATACAGAAGGCAATGGAAAAGGACATCAAGGCCCGGAAATTTAAACTCGGTGGAAGCACAATCAGTCAACAGCTCGCAAAGAATCTTTATCTTTCACCATCAAAAAATCCTTTGCGGAAAATCGCAGAGGCAATCATCACATGGCGAATGGAGAGAGTCCTTTCTAAGAAGCGGATTCTCGAGCTCTATCTGAATGTTGTTGAATGGGGAGAGGGAATATTCGGTGTTGAAGCTGCATCGAGACATTATTATGGAAAATCATCGTCTGAACTTACTCCAGAAGAGGCATCGAGGCTTGCCGCAGTTCTCCCAAATCCAAGGAAATATGACCCTGTTAGTGATCAGCGATATGTTGTTAACCGTTCAAACCTCATTTACAGCATCATGGTTAAAAGAGGGATAGTCGTCCCGGAATATGAAGAAGTTACAGAAGATAGCGAATCTCCTCCTGAGGGACAAACAAAGCCTGCACCTTCAATTTCTAAAGAAGAAACAAATCAAAAATAATTTGTCGTGTTGAATAATCTAACATATACTAATGAGACCATAAGTAAAACCACATCCTTTTGATGATTTCTGTCATTGCGGCTCTTGTCCCTGCTTGTCAGGGATCAGTCCGCAATCCTTCTGGCTTGTCCAGAATCGTTCAGAAAGATTCCCGACAAGC
>JAGUWT010000191.1 GCA_020062205.1 Thermodesulfovibrionales bacterium | reverse complement strand
GTCGTGGTGAATAGCGGCGGTCATAGGTTGCACTCCTTTCATAATATCGCGCCAGCTTATGAAAGGTGTGTGACAGGGGAATGACGGTTATTTTGCAGGAAGGTTAAATGTGGTGGGGCGATGGTTGTGTCGTCGCTGTCATTTTTTGTTGATCTCTGCTACAAGGTAGCCCTGCCAATACAGGAGCTAAAGCTTGAGCGCATCTGAAATCGTCAACAAAGTCTGGAACTACGCCCACGTTTTGCGTGATGACGGCGTGGGTTACGGCGATTATGTCGAGCAAATCACTTACCTGATCTTCCTCAAAATGGCGGATGAACGCGAACAGTCGGGGCAAGACGTGCCGGTTCCCAATCTGTTCAACTGGGCAAGGCTGGTGAAGCTGGATGGTGATGATCTGGAAGTGCAATATCGCCACACGCTGGAATTTTTAGGTAAGCGCGGCGGCATGTTGGGCACGATTTTCCGCAAGGCACAGAACAAAATCCAAGACCCCGCCAAACAATTAAGGCTCTATATATGTTTCAGTGTATTGCTTGTTTTTTGATCGTTTTATGTAATTTAACCTATTGATTGTTAATTAGAATGCTGCATGATCTTAAGTTGAATTTCCATCAAGACCCCTGAAGCCATATTGAGCCACAATTAATATTTGCCAGACAAAGCAGATGCTATGTAGAAGTCAATATTTTTAGCTCCATGACACCACTTTACCTTCTTTCCACTACTACAAGGACAAGGTGTGTATGCGCTAATCATATTAACAAGACGATATACTTGAGGAGATAAAGTCGCTTGTTGAATCTGAATCTTTTGAAACTCATCGGCTTCAGAGTCAGTCAGGATGATTTCTCCATGTTGATATGCCCGATCCCCTCGATTTAATAGTTCAAACTGAACATCAAAAGTTGAAAGATATTGAGTTACACATGGATCAGAGGAAGTCGCCTGACGTATATTATTAATTTGACGGCCTGTATATATAGCCTGATTATCAGGTAAAAAGAGGATTTTACTTACAGGTCTTTTCTTAGGTGTAATATCTGTCATTTCACCTGTTGGCTTTATCCAGATTGAATGAAACTCAGCCTCTACAAAAACTCCCGGTAACTCCCATAATGTCCAACCGAGAAGTGAATGACCACCATTTTTCTCTATGGCAGCTTCAACAAGAGTAAAGCACTCATTAGATATAGCTCCATCGGCAGGATGAACATCAATATATAATGGCATTTGATCTTTTGCAATTTTTGAGCAGAGTTTTTTTAGATCAGTAGTAACTTCTGCTGGTGTTATAGGATACGGATAATGAATCATATTTTAGCTACTTCATTTTAGAACAATAATAGGGTTGTGTATTTGAAAATGGCATTATTCAATTATTGCTTAAAGGTTATTGTTCTCTACTGTCGATCATGGTGCAAACTCTTCGGCAATTTTTCCTTTGCAAGTACTTTCTGCTTATGTTCGGCGATCTCTTGCAAAACACAATAAATATGACGATTCGTTCCTATACCTATCCATTTTTTGAGGTCTTTAATTGTATTGATTGTCGCTTTAAAGATCTCTTGATCAGCCCAGTTGCTAGAGTAACTAGACCAGTAGCCAGACATTATAATTGACTCTGCTAACTTCTTGAATTGTTGTCCTTTTGGTGGCTCACTCAACATATGCCCTCGCGTGACAAAATAAGAATTTTGTATTGAATACCATATCTTTCCATTTATGTTTTTACCAGAGCCATTATCTTGAGATTCTGAGTTCCTAATGCCATAGTCAGAAAATCCAATATCGAAGAACTTGCTATCTTCAGTAATGGCTTTCCAAACCAACATTTCTTTTCTTTGAAGTATGGCTGTTGAGTTTGCTTCAACGACTTCTCCAATGTAGTCAGGCATAGAACATCCGCCGATAAAAACTTTGGAAAAGTTATATTCCCTAATCATGTTTATGGAAGATTTTGCTTGCTGAATCAAAGCACTAATATTCTTTTTTGACACATTGCCAAAATCTAATAATACAATACAGTTGCTTGGAGATAGCATTAAATCATCAATTATAGAATTCATCCGCTCATGAAAATATTCAGGTTCTGAAGTCATATCATCATCTAATGCTTCGCTTCCTAGTCGAACACAAAAATTACCAGATGTTTTCTCTCGTATTTCTTTTAAAGCATCTTGGTATTCAATAATCGGATTTAACTCATCCCATCGCTCATAACCAACAACTGGACTAACTACTATATTTTTGCTTTGTAAACAGTCAAATGCATAAGTCATTATGTGCTGGCCATTTTCTAAAGTTGTCGCAGGATCGAAATAAAAAGCATCAAGAAATATTCGATTAAACGATGGGAAAAGTGGCAAAGTTCCATCGAAACAACTCAATATTCCTTCTATTTTTTTGTCTAGGAATGATTGATGCGAGTAATTCACCCTCTCTTTTTCTGAGCTACTAGGTTTAGTTAAATCAAAGAAAATGGCGATTGCTTCTTTCTCATGTTTTTTTAAATGTGAATATGCTCTAAATTCACCATCTTTAGACTTTAATATTGGCATGTAAGCTGCATTCATTTCTTACTCCATTGATTGTTGCTATTATCAAAAAAAACCTTACGTATCATTCCTTTTCCAGTCAAATCAGAGAATAGGCCATAATTATCTTTATCATATTGAATTCTGCCTGCAACTATTGCAGGATGAATCTTTAGCTGAAAAGCAAAATCATAGATTGACTCTTTTGTGGGTTGTAAGTAGGCATCGCTTCTCCGCCATAAAACTCTGGGGATAAAAGATTCACGAGCAATACGACTTGCTTCTGCTTCACGGCGATCCTCAGATTCTCTATCGTGATTATCTAAAAACGCATCATCCATGTTGACATGCTTCCAGATATGAGCGACCTCATGCAGCAATGTAAACCAGAAACTATCAATCTGATCGCGCCTTAGTGTCATTCCAATAATTGGACGCCCAGTTGTATCCTTAAAGGCTGCACCATCTAATGATGTTCCTTTTATTAATGTCTCAAAAACAACGCTAATGCCATTTTTTTCCAATAGATTAACAGCTTGGATTGGGCCATCTTCAAATCTACTAAGTTGAGCTAGTTCCTTAAGAAAGCCTGATGATATTTTAGTGTGGTCAAATTCATTCGGATTCTCTTTTTCTCTTGCACGTTGTACCACTCTAGCTAACCATGCATATAGAGCATATTGTGTAGTAACAGAAACAGCATCACCATATAATGTCTTTTTGAAGGAAACATTATTTAAGTGCAATCCGCTGCCCATGATAAATTCCTCTACTGCTTTTTCAACAGTAGTTGACGATTTATCTAATATGGATTTTATCCAGTTGCGAGACATCATTTCCTTAATTGGAAATTTTTTCCAGTCAATCTCTTTTTCTGTTGGAATAGTGCGTGATACTCCTAACAATGTATCCGTTGAAATACCCAAACCAATAGATAAATTTTTAACCATATCTACTGTTAATTGTCTTTTGCCAGATAGCACTTCTGATACTCGGCTCGGTGTTCCTAAATACTGAACTAGGTCAGCTTGCTTTAGATTTTGTTCAGCCATGCGAAACTTGATTGCTTCAATTGGTTCTGGGGCTTCTACTGGGTATTTTTCCTTCTCATAGGCTTCAATAATGACGGTTAACAACTCCAGCTCATCACTTTCCGGGGTATGTAATGGCAAATCTTTGCCCAAGACTTCTTGGACTCTTTCTAAGTAACGATGATACTGATCTTCAGTTTTTATAATTTTAATGTTCATTATGATTCACTCAATGACTCCACTAGCACTATCCCTTGAAGGAAAGAAATTTTTGCCTTCACCAATAATCCTGAATTTCCAACCTTGAACAAAAATACGTTACGACCTATCGCTATGACGCTCGGATAGCGATGAATAAGCTCCGACTCATGTTTCCAATTAGCGTGAGATATTTCCGTACTCCAATTGGAAATCCACTTTTTCCCGTCTTGCCCTGCTTGTTGCAACAGGGTTAATTTTTCTTTGCCAATCAGTCTCATGAAATTCTCTTCTTCCCATTTTGGGAAATAATGAGTGAAATAACTTATCCTGTCAATGTAAAAGTTCCATATTTGGGAAGATAATCATAAGACATACCTCAGTGCCAAATTCTCTCGACGGTGGTGTGTCCAAGCCATCAATACAAGTTTTGACGCATGGAAGTAGGTGGGTATCGCTGCGTTCCACGCCACCCTACGGCGGCAGCATCTTTCTTCGCTCCTCCACTGACAAGGGGAGGCCGAGAGGGGGTTCTTCATCGCGTATTTACAACATAAATAGAACAAACTATAAATACCGGATACATCCCCCATCCCCAATCAGAATCAACTATGAAAATTGAACAACTGAAAACCCGCCTTAACAAAGACCGCCCCATGACCACCATCACGCTGCGGATGCCCGTTGATGTGGTTGACGACCTCAAACGCATCGCCCCGCTGATGGGTTTCACTGGCTATCAAGGCTTACTGAAAGCGTATGTGGGACAGGGTTTGCGGCGTGACCTTGAACGGTTGGACAATGACACCGTTACCGCTTTGCTATCCAGCCTGAAACGCCACGGTGTCAGCAACGAAGTGATTACCGAAGCGTTGAATGAGGTAGCGCACGGCTGATTCCGCTCTCCAAATACCATTCGCTATTCGCAAATCACGAATGATTGTTTTTCGGTGGGTATCGCTGCGCTCCACGCCACCCTACACCAGTTCTCCAGCAATATTGCAACGATAAAAAGCAATATATTTATTGCCGAAAGTATTGTTAAAGGCTATATATATAAATCCTACTAGACTTGATATGGCTATATATAAGTGGTTATTTCATGATGAAGCACCTCATCCTTGAGCAGTACCGGGCAAAGCTCGATCAACTGCCTGACCTCAAAAGCCTCACCCGCCCACCGG
>JAGUWT010000001.1 GCA_020062205.1 Thermodesulfovibrionales bacterium | reverse complement strand
GCAAGAGCGAGGCCGAAAACGCTATCAAGGCGTTCCGCACCGACCCGCATTACCGCGTTGCTGTGACCGTGGATATGATTGCTACGGGGACGGACATCAAGCCGCTGGAATGCGTGGTGTTCATGCGCGATGTAAAAAGTCAGGCGTATTACGAGCAGATGAAGGGGCGTGGCACGCGGGTAATCAGTGCCGACGAGTTGCACAAGGTCACGCCGGATGCGCCGGGCAAAAGCCGCTTCGTGCTGGTCGATTGCGTGGGTGTGACTGAAACCGACAAGACAGAAACCCGTTCGCTGGAACGCAAACCGAATGTTTCCACCGCCAAGTTGCTGGAACAGGTGGCACGCGGCGACCGCCATAGCGACAGTTTGCGCACCTTGGGCAACCGTTTGATCCGGCTGGATTTGCGCCTGAATGCGGCGCAACGTCAGCGGGTGGCGGAACTCGCGGGGCAACCGTTGGCGTTGCTGGCGGGGGAATTGATCCGAGCTACCGATGACGAGACGCTGCTGCGGGCTGCGCAACAGGCGACGGGGGCGGAACAGCCGAGTGAGGCCGCTATCCAGCAAGCTTTCAAACCGGTGGCGGATGCGCTGGTGAAGCCGTTCCACAACCCCGACTTGCGCGAATTGCTGGAAAGCCTGCGCCGTGACACCGACCAACTGATTGACGACAGTGCCGATGCGCTGCTGAGCGCGGGGTATGACGCGGAAAAGGCACAGCTTTTGATCCGCCACTGGCAGCAATTCATCCGCGACCATCAGGACGAACTCGACGCACTCCAGCTCATTTACCAGCAGCCCTATCAGCAACGCCACCTCAGTTATGAGCGCATTGAGGCACTGGCGGAAGCCATCGAACAGCCACCGTACCACCTCGCGCCGCTGGAGGTGTGGAAGGCTTACGCGCAACTCGAACACAACCGCGTCAAGGGCGTGCCGCCGCGTGAACTGCTGACCAACATCATCAGTCTGATCCGCTTCTCCACCGGGCTGAGCGACGTACTCGAACCCTTCACCGAACTGGTCGAAACCCGCTTTGCCAACTGGCTGGCGCAACAACCGCGTGACTTCGCCCCGGAACAACTCGCGTGGCTGGGCAAGATCAAAGACCAGATCGCCAGCAATGCCGAAATGACCGTGGACGACTTCGACTACACGCCGTTTAATCAGGACGGCGGCTTGCTGAAAGCGCGGCAGTTGTTCGGCAAAGATCTGCAACCCATCATTAACGAACTGAACGGATATTTGATTGCATGAGTAGTGTTGCAGAAAAACAAGATTGGCAGTTTTTGCAGATTAAAGACTTTGCACATACTACAAGTGGTGGAACGCCAAAAAGAGGAATCGCTGATTATTATGGTGGTGATATTCCTTGGGTTAAGTCTGGTGATTTGAACGATAGCATTCTGAATTCATGTGAAGAATACATTACCGCGTTAGGACTTGAAAAATCCAGTGCAAAGCTATTCAAGCCAGAAACCTTGTTGATTGCATTGTATGGTGCAACTATTGGCAGATTGTCTATTCTCAATTTTGAAGCAGCTACGAATCAGGCTGTATGTGGCATAACTCTTCCTGAAAATGTAGATGTCAAATATCTATTTTATTACCTGTTAAGTATTCGTCAAAAGCTGATTGATCAAGGAAAAGGTGGGGCGCAACCTAATATTAATCAGCAAATCATAAAAGAAACTGTCGTTCCACTTGCACCACTCGATCAGCAGAAACGGATTGTTGCCAAGATTGAGGAGCTTTTTTCTCATATTGATGCGGGTGTTGAAGGGTTGAAGAAAACTCGGCGGTTGCTTAAGCAGTATCGGCAGTCGGTGTTGAAGGCGGCGGTTACGGGGGAGTTGACGAGGGAGTGGCGGGAGGAGAATAAGGATAAGTTGGAATCGGTTTCGGTGTTGCTGGAAAGGATTTTGGAACAACGAAAAGCGAAAGGAAAATATAAAGAATCTGTGGAATACAGGTTTGAGGGTGAATTGCCGCCTATTCCTTCAACATGGATGTGGGTCAGACCTGAACAAATCGCCAATGCTGATGATTATGCATTGGCTATCGGGCCATTTGGCAGCAATCTGAAAGTATCTGATTACAGGGATGAAGGTGTTCCGTTAGTGTTTGTCAGAAATATTCGTAGCCATAATTATGATAAAGAAACTGCCAAATATGTAACGCCAGAAAAGGCGGAAGAACTCAAAGCGCATTCGGTTTCTGGTGGTGATGTGTTGATTACCAAAATGGGTGAACCGCCGGGTGATGCCAGTATTTATCCAAAAACTGAGCCTGATGCGATTATTACGGCTGATTGTATTAAGTGGCGACTGAGTAGCTTGATTGATTGTTCTGAACTGTATGTGCATATTGTTAATTCGCAGTTGATTAGGGATCAGATCGTTCAACGGACAAAAGGTGTGGCGCAGAAAAAAATCAGTTTGGGGACGTTTCGGTCGATTGCATTTCCTTTGCCGCCAGTTGAAGAGCAGCGGGAGATTTTGTGGGTGATTGAGGAGAAGATGGGGGCGGCGGATAGGTTGCTGAGGGAGATTGAGCGGCAGTTGGTTAGGGCGGAGAGGAATAAGCAGTCGGTTTTAAAGAAATCTTTTTTAGGAATATGATTTTTAATAGCTTGATTTTTTATAGAGGGAACTAAAATAGAAACAAGCAGATGTATTGAGATGATTAGCTCCTTAGTTTCTTTACGTAATCAAACTCTTTATACCAGTCTTTGCATCCTGTTGTAATATGTCTTGTCTTAAATATATTTTCTCTAAAGCTTTCAGGGTTATTGCTATTATCAATAATGGTTAGCAACTGAGGAATGCTGAAAAATCTAAGATTAATAAAAGGATTTCCTTCGCTGTTGTAATGCTCCATTATTGGTAGACGAAACTGAAATCTTAATTCGTCAAGATTTTTGTTAATATCCTTTATTAAGGATTTATCAATATAATCATCCACATCAACTCTTGAGTTAATTAATCCTCGTAGTAACTCGGATAGCAAAAAATTATCATTAAAACTATAAAAATCAAAAAGAGAGACCGCTATTCTTTCAATATCTCTTCCTCTAAGTTCAAGTTTCTTTCCTGAGTCAAACTCAATAAAATCATTCTCTCTAAGAATAGACTCATGCCACCCAATTTGAACTTGAGCAGCAAAATAACTTTTTGATAAGTCATTTAAAATATGAGCGACGGAACCAGATAATGATTGCCGAGTTAAGATTTTTTTCTTTATTTCAAGAAAAATAATTGAAGAATCGGTTTCTATGATGATGTCACATTCTCCATCTTTTCTTTGTTGATTGATCTCAAAATATTTTTTTCTGAATTCAGATGGGGTTTTATATTTTTCATTATTAAAATGAGTGATATTTTTGGAAGTTAATTTTTCGGAAATCAACTTTTCTATCTTATGCCCGATAATTTCATCAATATGTTTATTTTTCTTTCTTATAGTAGATGTGATTACATCATAAAATCCAAAATTAAAAAGTGATTTTTTAATAAAAATATATTCATGGTGCTTGATTCTTATCAGTGGCATGAATGTATGATTTTTATTAGCTCCATCATTCAGGGAGATAAAGCCTTTATTTAACTCTTCCGTTTTATGAGATAGGGAGTCTAGAATATAGCTCAAATCAGATGCTGAAATCAAATGACTTAATCGCTCTGTGATGTCATGTAAATTAAATCTTGCAGGAAAACATGACTCTTGGATGGTTATTAATTCATGAATTACTTGTAAATACATTCGCGTATTAATTATACTATCAAACTCATCTGTATCGTACAAACTCCAAATGATTTCTCTCAGGTGATGTGTAGATAATTGTTCAAAATTGAAAATTTGATCTGCTAATGATGTTTTATGAAGATAATCTATAAGTCTTTCATTTTTTAAGTTTAGACTTTCAAACTGAGAATATTCTTGAAAACTATATAGTGCAGCATAATGTTTGGAAATAGAAATTATTTCCTTAAAAATAACATTACCTTTTGTTTTATTTTCTGGTGTATTTAAATATCTCAGTGATACCTTAAGTAAATAGCCCCACGGAACTAATGGATTTTTATTATTTGGATTCTGTTGGCTAAAATATCTGTCTTGCTTTTCACTAAGCAAATGATTTGTATTATTTATTATATTGTATATAAAATTACCACCAAGTTTTTTCGCTCTATACTCTATAGCATTAAATATTTTTTGCTGATCATCTTTACTTGCTATGATAATTCCATCATTGATGAGTATCTTAATGTTCATTCGACTAAAAAATTTTATTGCTTCTGCTATATACTTCTCTTTGCGGTAAGTGTGTTCGGCAAAATCAGTTGATCTATGATTTGCAAGTTTTGCAAGTGCTTTTGCATACACAATTGCTGATTTCCAGTTCTCAGGGTCTTTAGTTAATTTATCAGTCAAGTCTAATGATATGGCTATACTTCCAATAATGTTAAAGTAATCACGGTTTATATTTTCATCTAAGAAGTATTTTACTGCCAAATCTTTTCTGAATGACCTTATGTTTAATCCATTTTCAACTTTTAATGATTTCTGAATTTTGCTTTGGATTTTTTTGATTATATTTTCTTGATTTAAAACGTTTTTTTCTTCAATTAAGTCAAAATGCTCGGCTATATTAAGATAGTCCATTGAAGAAAAATCTGATGTATTTTCTTGACAAAGAGTTATGAATTTTTCTATATCCATATGAACATAAGCCTGATTATTTTAAAGTCAATTATTTATATCATAGTCTGTTGAAACTTGACTAATATCATCACACTAATTACCGCTTCTCCGCTCATTGGCTTCTTCCCGATCAAATTGGAAACCACGGGTGTCCAGTTCCAGTGTTTTTAGTTTGCGCTTTGCAGGCATTGCCAGCACTTGTTTTAGCCTTTGGATCAGTGTCAGTTGCTCGCTGAAGGTCAGACGTTCCGCCTCGTGCAAGATGTGATCAACGGTGTGTATGCTCATAACTATGTTTCCGTGAATTGATGCCTGATTGTAGCATTATGCGGTGTGGTGGTGGGTATCGCTGCGCTCCACGCCACCCTACAACAGTTCTCCAACAATATTGCAGCGATAAAAAGCAATATATTTATTGCCGAAAGTATTATTAAAGGCTATATATATAAATCCTACTAGACTTGGTATGGCTACATATAAGTGGTTATTTCATGATGAAGCACCTCATCCTTGAGCAGTACCGGGCAAAGCTCGATCAACTGCCTGACCTCAAAAGCCTCACCCGCCCACCGG
>JAGUWT010000272.1 GCA_020062205.1 Thermodesulfovibrionales bacterium | reverse complement strand
TAATAAATGGGACGGTTCTATTTATGGTAATAAAGGTAAATATTAGAACCGTCCCATTTATTATCATATTATCATATAGAAATACTCTATATAAAATATTCTATTTATCTATAAAAACTATTGGATATTCAGGATTATTTTATGTGAGACTATTATCTCTGAAGGAGATTTTGCAATTTCACTGCATACCATGCTTATCATGACAGGACCAATTATATTATTTCTTTTTAAAAATAACCGTTAAGGAGGAGAATATGTCAAAAGACTATAAAAAGATGTGGGAAGATTTGGAAATGAATCTTGATGCTCATGATGGTTTAATGGCGGTGCTTTCAGACGCTTACAAAAATATTTATGTTTCTCAAAAAAACCGACCAGAAGGTATGAAATATTTCGATTTTGTTATTTCAGAAGTCCATGGTCTCAGGATCGAAGAAATCATCGAGGCAAAAAAACAGGGAAGAAAAGCGATAGGGACATTCTGTGTATATGTGCCTGAAGAACTTATACTTGCTGTTGATGGTGTCTGCATCGGTCTTTGTGCCGGAGCAGAAGTCGGTTCAGATGAAGCAGAAAAATATATTCCAAGGAATACCTGTGCCCTCATAAAGGCATTCATGGGTTTTAAACTTGCCGGACTCTGCCCATATGTACAGACAACCGATCTTATCGTAGGGGAAACGACCTGTGATGGCAAGAAAAAGGCATATGAAATTTTTGATGAAATAACACATGGGAAAATGTATGTAATGGAGATACCGAACAAGAAAGGCGAGGATGGGAAAGCGCTCTGGAAAAATGAGGTTATAAGATTTACAGAAAAACTTGAATCATTAAGTGGCAAAAAGATTAGCCTTGAGAATTTAAGAGAAGGCTCAAGGATTGTCAATGAAAAGAGGAAAGCCCTTCAGCGATTATCTCTCTTAAGGGCAAATGATCCCTCCCCTATTTCCGGACTCGATGCCCTCCTTGTAAACCAAGTCTCATTTTATGATGACCCGGTGCGTTTTACTTTAAAGGTCAATGAACTCTGTAATGAACTCGATGAGCGAGTAAAATCAGGTACCGGCGTAACTGAAAAGGGAAGTCCAAGGATTCTCATCTCTGGCTCTCCGATGGCTATCCCTAACTGGAAATTACATGCCATTATCGAAGGGAGCGGGGCAGTTGTTGTCGGCGAGGAATCCTGTGTTGGAGAGAGAAATTTCAGGACCCTTCTCGATGAAGATTTTTCTTCTCTTCTTCAGGCAAAGACAAAGATTGCCGACCGGTACATGACAATAAATTGTGCCTGCTTCACGCCAAATGAAGAACGGCTGCACGATATAGAAGATATGTCCAAAAAACTGAAGGCTGATGGAATTATCCACTATGCCATCCAGTTCTGCACACCGTATATGGTAGAAGCTTACAAGGCAAAAAAAGTTGCCGAAAACATGGGTCTCCCCTTTTTGCGGATTGAAACTGATTACAGTATGGAAGACATGGGACAATTAAAAACACGCATCGATGCATTCCTCGAAATGATTGGGAAAGGTGTAAATGCATGAAGGTTGCTGGCATTGACATCGGTTCACGGTATATTAAATACGTACTCTTAGAGGAAAACCGTTTAACAGAATTTCAAAAGAGAGAAACTGGACACAACCCCTTATCTGTCTGTAAGGATCTGCTTAATTGCAATAAACCGGATAAGCTCGTGGCAACAGGTTATGGACGATACTTGCTCGAAGTCCATGGCAATATCAGAACTATCACTGAAATTAAGGCAGTGGCAAGCGGTGCAAAGGCAATATTCCCTCGCTGCAGAACAATTATAGATATTGGTGGCCAGGACACAAAGGTAATAAGTCTGAGTGAAGAAGGAACTGTCATAAACTTTGAAATGAATGACCGCTGTGCAGCAGGCACAGGGAGATTTCTTGAAATCATGGCAAAAGCTCTAGGCTATAATCTGGAGGTTTTCGGCGTTTCCTACGGCAATAAAAACGGCCCCGTTAAGATAAACAGTTTGTGTACCGTCTTTGCTGAATCAGAGGTTATCAGCCTGATTACGAGAGGAGAAAAAAGAGAGGTCATCGCTTACGCACTCCACGAATCTATAGCAAATAAAGTTATTTCTTTGATAAGACGGGTTGATGTTCAAGATGACATCGTTTTTACAGGTGGCTGTGCTCAAAATCCGTGTCTGAAAAGGATTATCGAGGAACGCTTGCAAAGGAAAATTTATGTGCATAAAAACCCTTTCTTACACGCTGCCTATGGAGCAGCGCTTTATGCACAGCAAGAGATATGAGGGTTAAAGGAAAAGTTTCCTTACATCCCCAACCCGTTTTGTAATCCTGTTCATGTCAAGGTATTCAAGAAAGGGAATAGCATATTTCCTCGGGGCATTGACTGTAGCCTTGAAATCCTTTACAGACATCTCTGATTTGCTCATGAAAAATTCCTTTAACCGCTCTACCATGTTTTTGTAAACGGAAGATGTTATATATAAGGAATCATTGATCCGTACAAGATTCCCTTCCTTTGCCAACAGTTTCAGGATATCCGATATGTGTCTGTGATCCACTTTCAGAATATCCACTAATTCTTCTTTTGTTGCGGGCTGTAATCCTGCTTTCTCCAGTATCTCGAGTATCTGTTGTTTAAGATTCTCATCTGACCGTGATAAAACCATTGTAAAAGTTGAAAGCCTGACCGTTTCATTCTCCACGACAATGTCCTTCAGTAATTTAATGAAATAATTAAAAAGTCTCGGTTCTATATTGAGATTGGCTCTGAGCTCTTCTTTTTGAATCCC
>JAGUWT010000072.1 GCA_020062205.1 Thermodesulfovibrionales bacterium | reverse complement strand
ATTGATAAAAATTCTGGAACTTTTGAACCTTGAACTTTAAACTTTGAACTTACTATCTGGTATGCCAGTTCAAGTTCACCTATGATTTTTAGCCCTTTCGCACTGGCATTCTTAAGCTCAGGGATATCTATTGGCACACCAGGACTTATCACAACCAAATCTGTATCCTGGAATATCTCCTCATGATGTCCACCGAGGCAGAGCTTCACAGAAGGTAAAAGCCGATGGACTGAGTCCATGAGTTCTTCCCTTGTTTTTTTATCTGTTACCGTCACCTCTGCGCCAAGTTCAGACAGCAGGTTTGCTGCACCCATTCCGCTCCTCATAAGACCCACAACAGTAACCTTTTTACCCCTTAGCTCCATTCTCACCTTTCTTAGCAATCCTGTAATACTTACCCTTCTTGTTCTTGCCCTTTGCAAATATCTTTGCCTTTTTGTGTTTCACCGCTCTTTTTGACATTATCTTTTTATCAGTTTTCAACTTGTAACTTTTCACTTGTAACTTTTCTCTTTTTTTATAGGTTGCCTTTTTCACATTGAGTGCATCATAATCTGCCCTTGCAAAATAGATGACAGGTTCCTCTTTATTCGCCATGATATTGAATCCCTTATCAAGAAGTGTCTCTGCCTCTTTCCAAAGGTACCATCTGCTCGGAGCTCCGAGAAGGGTAACGATAACTTTACTATCCTCGCGTTCAGCAGCACATACAAAACAATGTTTTGCCTTGTGTGTATATCCTGTCTTGCCACCTACAAGCTCTTCATCAGACCATAACAGTCTGTTTGTATTTCTGAGGAATAAATCATTCCCATTTTCTGTTGAGACACCCACCACACGGGTCCCGATAATCTCTTTCAATTTGGGATATCTGAGCGCATACCTCATAATCCTTGATAAATCAAATGCAGTAGTATATTGATTGGGTCCGGGAAGCCCATGGGGGTTTATGAAATGGGTTTCTTTTAACCCGATAGCAAGCACTTTTGTATTCATGAGTTTCACAAATTTTCCCTCTGAACCGGCTACAGCTTCTGCAAGGGCAACAGCAGCATCATTTGCAGAATTCAGCAGGGCAGCATAGAGGAGTGTCTCAACTTTTACCTTATCCCCTTCTTTCAAACCTGCCTTATGAGGAGCAACCTGGGCTGCATTTTTACTTATCATTACGACATCAGTAAGGTTTGCCTTCTCCATCACGACTATTGCTGTCATCAGTTTTGTTGTACTCGCTGGAAGAAGCCTGAGATTCGGATTCTTTGCATACAGAATCCTTCCTGTTGACGCATCCATAACTACCGCAGATTTGGAATGAATCTCATAAGCATATGAAGTGAATAGTGAACAGTGAATAGTGAACAGTAAAAAAACCAGGATAAATAATAATTTCTTTTGTATGTTTCGTATAATTACTGACGACTGACGACTGACCACTGACGACTGTTTCATTGTCATCTCACCTTCAACGTTGCCAGGCTTAATAAAGCCAGCATTATTCCGATTATCCAGAATCTCACAATCACTTTCGGTTCAGGCCATCCCTTTAATTCAAAGTGGTGATGAATAGGAGCCATCTTGAACACCCTTTTACCTGTAAACTTAAATGATGTTACCTGCACCATGACAGAAATTGTTTCGATAACAAAGATTCCTCCTACTAATGCAAGCACTATCTCATGTTTTGTTATGACTGCGAGAGTTCCCAATGCACCACCGAGGCCAAGCGACCCAACATCACCCATAAAAACATTTGCCGGATAAGAGTTATACCAGAGGAATCCGAGTGAAGCCCCGAACATCGCACCACAGAAAACGGTCAACTCTCCTGTGCCAGGGAGATAAAGGACTTGCAAGTATTGTGCTAACCCTTTGTGGCCAGAGATATAAACAAGTACGCCATTCGCCAGTACCGCAATAGCCACAAGCCCTATTGCTAAGCCATCTATACCATCTGTAAGATTCACTGCATTTGATGAACCTACAATGACAATGATTGAGAATGGTATATAGAACCATCCAAGGTCAAAAAGCCACTTTTTAAAAAATGGGATACTCAAGACATCAGTGTACGGATCCTTTGGATTCATATAGAGAAAAACACCGATGAAAAGTGCGAGGAGTATCTGACTACCAAACTTCTGATATGCCCTGAGGCCATTGGGATTCCTCTTGACAACCTTCAAATAGTCATCAAAAAGCCCAATACCTCCGAACCCTATCAAAGAGACAATCATTGTCCACACATAGATGTTTTTCAGGTCTCCCCACATAAATACTGAGAGGAGTATGGAGAGAATAATAAGGATACCTCCCATGGTTGGAGTGCCTGCCTTCCCCAAATGAGTCTGGGGACCATCATCTCGTATCTGTTGGGTCATACTGAGTCTCTTCAGTCTATGGATAACCCATGGGCCGAACATGAATGAAAAAAATATTGCCGAAAGAATAGCAAGCGACGTCCTGAATGTTATGTACCTGAATACATTCAATGGTGAAAACCAGTCATGCAGACTATATAAAAGACTATAGAGCATGCCAAACCTCTCTACGAGCCATCGGCCATAACCCTGTCCATACACATTCCTCTCGACCCCTTTATAAGAACAGTATCTCCTTCTCTGCTGATATCAAGGAGTATTCTCCGTGCTTCGATTGCATTCGCAACATGAAACGATTGACCTGTAAATTCATCTGCGGCAAGAGACATCAGAGGGCCTGCTGCAATAAAGATATCGATAGCAAGTTCTGACATCTTTCTGCCAAGGTTTTTATGGGCATCCTCACTGTATGAGCCAAGCTCCAGCATATCGCCCAAAACAGCAATTGTCCTCTTTTTCTTAAGTCTGACAAGCTCATGGATAGCCTCTTCCATTGATGCAGGATTTGCATTATATTCATCATTGATAATGCACATCCCATCGAGTTCTTTGATCTCAAGTCTCATCGGGAGACCAGTAAAAGAATCGATGACACGTTTCATACTCAATTGGTCAATATGAAAGAGAGAGCCAATCGATGCTGCTGCAAGAATATTGTAAATATTACATTTGCCAGATATATTCGGATGAACCTGAATCGGTTGATCATCACCAATGCGCAAAAGAAAGCTCGAACCTTTTTCAAAAAGTCTTATATCAGTAGCATGTGTTTCGGCATCATTTTTTATCCCATACCTGATAAGCCTGCCTTGAAATGTTGACGCATAAACACCTTCCATCAAAAATGGATCGTCAGCATTCACAACAGCCACATCAACATAATCAAGGAGTTCAAGTTTTGTCTTTCTCAGCGTTTCCATATCTCCAAAACCTTCAAGGTGGGACGGACCGATATTTGTTAAAACACCATAATTCGGCATTGCTATCCCGCATAAATCCTTTATATCACCGGGGATGCTTGCCCCCATCTCAAGCACAACGACCTCATCCGCTTCGCTTATCCTTGTCAGGCTTAATGGAAGTCCAATATGATTATTGAGACTCCCTGTATTTTTCAGTACCCTGTATCTGGTACTCAAGATTGAGGCTATAAGTTCTTTTGTTGTCGTTTTACCATTGGAACCTGTTATCCCGATAACAGGGAGAGCCCTTCCTAACCGCATAGAATGCGCTATATCCTGAAGGGCATTGAGCGTATCTTTTACAGAGATTATTGTCTTGCCTTCTACAGGTTCTGCCGGAGGAACATTGACTACAGCGCCGCTTCCAACCTTTAACGCCTCATGGAGAAAATCATGTCCATCAAATCTCTCTCCCTTGAGTGCAATGAATAATTCACCTTCTTTTATCGTTCTTGAATCAATAGATATGCCTGTAAAGGTATCAGAATCACTCAAAACAACCTTTCCACCTGTTGCTGCGATAATATCCTCAACTTTTAATTTGCCGTGCATTTCCCTCACTGGACAACATACATTGTTCATTTCACATTGTGAATGTTTAATGTATCTTTTAATACCTTTTCCAAAACCTCTCTATCATTAAATCGGCATCTTATCCCCTTAACCTCCTGATAATCCTCATGACCCTTACCTGCAATAAGGATGATATCTCCAATGTCCGCCATATCCACTGCTTTCCTGATTGCCTCTGCTCTGTCAGGTTCGATAAGATAGTTTCCCCTAACCGTCCCGCTCTCGATATCTCTGATAATCTCGAATGGTTCTTCAGACCTTGGGTTGTCAGAGGTAATAATCACAAAGTCACTGAGCCTTGTTGCCACTTCACCCATTCTGGGTCTCTTGCCTTGATCTCTATCACCACCACAACCGAAGACAGTGATAATACGTGGCACTGAGGACTGAGGACTGAGGACTGAGTGCTGAGTTATCAGTTCTCTTGCTGTATTTATAAGCCGTTCGAGTGCATCTTCGGTATGTGCATAGTCAATAATGCAGAGAAAGTCCTGGCCAAGGTCAACCCTTTCAAATCTGCCTCTTACATTGGTTGTCTCCCTTATGCCTTTTAGGATGATTTCCCACGGGACTTCTAATGAGATTGCTGCACCTGCAGCAGACATGATGTTATAGACGTTCTGCAGACCCATCAAATGGGATGTTGCTTCGTAACTTTTTCCTTCGAATGATATTGTAAATCTTGATCCAGAGAATGAATGATCAATATCACTCGCT
>JAGUWT010000289.1 GCA_020062205.1 Thermodesulfovibrionales bacterium | reverse complement strand
TCATTAATATTTTTTGTCTGGTGTCTCATATTAGGGTATCTGATCATAGAGTTTAAGTATAAGAATCGTTCATTCGGTGCCTTTGTAACCCCTGTCGCAGGCGTTGTCCTGGCATTTATAAACCTGTCAGGCATATCAAAGGAGATTGAACCTCTTATACCTGCACTGCAGAGCAATTGGCTCCTTGTACATGTGATGATGAGTTTTATCGCATATGCCGCATTTTCCCTTTCTTTCAGTACCGGACTGATGTACCTTATCGTTAAGACCGAGGAAAGAAGGGAGGCATCGTATCTATTCTGGACAGTTACACTCGGCATCTTTATAACCTTCCTGATATTCATGGGAATAGATTTCCTTGCCTTCAAGGTGGTCGTTAAGCCTGAAGCATTTATAAAAAGCTATATGTTTAAGGCATCTTTCCTCAATCCATCAGACGCAGTCAGAATATTGAGCTGGATATTAATGACAGGTATTATATTGGTTGTCTGGAGGTTTGGGTCTTTCCTGAAAACAATGATAGAGAAATTCAATATCTCTGCGGAAGCCCTCGATGAAATCACTTACAAGAGTATTGCAATCGGATTTCCTATCTTTACCCTGGGAGGACTCATATTTGGAGCTATCTGGGCTAATCAGGCGTGGGGGACCTACTGGAGCTGGGATCCGAAAGAGACATGGTCATTAATAACGTGGTTTGTCTATGCCTTTTATCTACACAGTCGAATGATACGAGGATGGAGAGGGAAAAAGGTAGCAATTGTAGCGGTAGTTGGCTTTGCCGCTGTGATGTTTACTTATCTCGGTGTAAACTTGTTGCTCTCAGGACTTCATTCATATGGAGAACTTAGATAGAGACCAGGGCTGCATTTCCTTGCCTTGACAAGTTTCTCCATTATGTTTAATTTATTATTATCTTTAGGCGCGTAGCTCAGTGGGAGAGCGCTTCCTTGACGCGGAAGAGGCCAAGGGTTCAATCCCCTTCGCGCCTACCAATGAAATCAATAACTTACAAGGTACTTTCCTTTTATAGGACATTTCTTCTTAGGAAGGGGATCCCTGATTTTTCTTCTTTTATAGTATAGTAATGAAGGAGATAGGCATTTCAGAGGTTCTAACAGCCGACAGACATTTTGAAGATGCAGGATTCAGGTTCAAAAAGTTGTTCTGATCCTTCTCCGATATATTCTTATCAGAATAAGCAGGCTATTAAATGAAATACACGAGGAATTTAAAAGTGATATTGCAAGACCTGACCCTGTCTGCTGTCTTCGACCCTGTCTGCTGTCTTCTCATTTCCTCTCAGATAATCAATCATTACCGAAGTATCAACAAGAATCAAATCAGTTACCCCTTCTTAATTTTTTGTAATCATAATCTGATCTGAACTCTACCTTTCCCCGTAAATCTCTCAGGTCTAATCTCTGCCGTGAAGTTATTAATTCCTTCAGTGCTTCATTAATAAGTTCTTTTTTCGTTTTTGCCTTGGAATACCTGAATGCTGTTTTTACTGTTTCATCATCTAATACGATATTTGTTCTCACTTATATACACCTCCTTATACACATACTATAACACATTTAATCCGGACTGTGATCAAAGATAACTACATCACCCGTCACCGGACTTCTATATACCAATTTCCTTGCTTTCCCATGTAATACATGAGCAATTTTAAGATAGAGCCAGACCGGACCCGTGCCGGTAAGAACGACCTCATTGCCGTTGCCGGCAAGGTCTCTGGCTTTTTGAATGTATGAATCGAGTTCAGAGAGTTTTGCGTTTGATGGATAAAAAGTAGAGAGATCAATGATAACGTCTTGCACTTTTAGTGCCACTCCTTTCTAAATTCTATGCCGAGTCGTTGTAACCATTCCTTTATATATTCCATGTCGATATTTTCTTTTTGAATCTTGATTATCTTCTCTGCATCAAGCCTGTCCTGCTCTCTTCCGCTTAATAATTTCAGTAGTATCAGGTCTTCCGGAGATGAGATATTTACCGAAAAATCTTTTACTTTTACAGTTTCCTTTCTTTGCAAAGCTCTATTTTTGAATTCATCATCAGCGAAAAGAAAATCTACCGAAATATCAGTATTGCTTTTCATGGTAGCTCTCAAAAAAGTTATTTTTCCGAAGACCATTGGTTTGTCATGCATAAAAACAAACCTGCTGCTTTCAATGAGTTTGTGTTTGAGGGTATCGAAATCATCTAACCCGATCGCAACTAAAAAATCGATATCAACAGTCGCCCTGGGTTCACCCCATATGCCGACAGCCAATCCGCCGATGAGCATGTATTCTATTCCCTGATCTTCGAGGAATGAGCAAAGTTCTTTAAGAGATTGGATAAGCGGGTTATCTCTCATTTTGTTTTATCTTAAGCATTGAAAGCTCTTTGCGAACCAGTTCATTAATTTCATCTTCTCTTAATTCCGGATGCCTCTTTCTCATTGCAGCACGCTTTAATTCAAGAGACAGCATTGTCACCTCCGCCCACGCTTTGAGACGTTTTTCGACTTCGGCAGGATCGAGCGTTTTCTTCATTTTATCCTCTCAGATAATTCTTTTGATAAATTCCTTACCTGCTCAAGATTAAATATTACTATGTTGTAATCTCGTGCTCTGTTTGAAAGACTATCCTTAATCTGAGAATGGGTAGTGCATATAAATGCCTTGCCTCCTTTGCCAAGCAGTGGTGAGATAGCCCCTTTTTTATAGACCTCGTCACGGATGATGGTCTGTTCTCTCTCCTCTCCAAGTGTTTTACACTCTATGTGGTAAAAGGTATTATCTTTCATAAAAGCTATATCTAATTCATTGTCAGCACCAGAAATATCCGAGCATCCCTTTAAGATCTTCATAATTATCCAATATCCAGTGTGGAAGGGGTTCCCTCGAAAGAGAGTTGGATACAGTTGAAGATAATTTCTCTTTGTTTCTTATTTCAAAGCCATAGCAAGAGAGGTACCCTTCTAAATTCAGACGTTCCGGGATTTCAAAAGTCTTCAGTGGTTTTTTCTTTGGATAAATTTGAATAAACTCATTTCTGCCAAGAGGCATATAACCAATGATAACTTTCTTCCCTATTTCCCTGAATATTTCATACGCTGCAATCCCCATTATTTTATTCCCGCCAGTAATGTTCACGACTTACCTCTCTCTTGACAAGTCAATGTAAACTGCATACAATAAAAGCATATAAAGGAGGTGCATGATATGCGTGCAACATTAAACATACCCGATGATCTCCTCTCTGAGGTGCAGAAGATTTCCGGCGAAAAGTCCAAAACAAAGGCAATCACAACTGCGATGAAAGAGTATGTCCGCCAGAAAAAGATTAAGGAGCTTCTTGCGCTGAGGGGGAAGATACAGATTGAGGATGTAACCGATGAACTTGAAAGACTCGAACTTGAGGAGATGGAAGAAAATGACAGAAGATGGCGTAATCGTTGACACGTCTGTCTTGATATCATTTTTCAGAGGCGAAGAAAAAATTGCCGACAAAGTAAGCAGTCTCCTGCAGGACAACCGTGTCGTTACCACCGGTATTATCATTGCTGAACTATTGCAGGGGATGAAGGATGTGAAAGAAGAAAGGGACATCTCCGGCATTCTTGGAGAAACTTCTCCGCTTGAAATAACCACAGATCTCTGGATAAAGGCGGGTAATTTAGCCCTTCCCCTTAGAAGAAAAGGAATTAATTTGCCGTTAACTGATGTTGCAATCGCAACGCTCGCCATCGAGCACAACCTCCTCATCTTCACCCTCGACAGTCATTTCGAAAAGATTCCCGGGGTAAGGGTGTATAAGGGGTAACATTCTAAGCTTTTTGCACATCTATTTAAGTTTATTTCTCTGCTTCAACAATTTTAAAAATTCTTCGGGACTTAATATTTTCAGACCTCTTGCCGACTTAACTTTAAAATGCCTTTTATTGCCGGTAACCAGCACATCTGCTTTGCCGCTTAGCGCAACTTCCAAAAAAGGAATGTCATCATTATCCAAAAGAGGTTCATCACTGACAGCAGCGGTAATTCTGAGTCCTTCCGCTTCAATATATTCCAGCAATATATCAACATCATATTCTTTAAAACCAAACTTTTCCCTTAAAAGAACTTCGCGATACTCTGACAGAATTCTGTCATCATAAAGGAGATTTAGGTCTCCGCAGATAACCATGTCGAGGATTCTGGCTGCATTTCCAAATGGTGTGATAAGAGCCGAGACTATAATATTTGTATCAAGAACTATAAACACTAACCTCTTGCCCTTCGTACTGCTTTTATTTCAGCTTCTATTTCCTCTTTCGATATGCCAGACAAACCTTTTTTTACTGCTGCTTTCCTCATCCTTGATATGGCAAGTTCTGCCTTGGTACGGCGAAAAACCTTAATTGTTTCATCAAAAGTAACATCACTTATGCCCGTTAACATGGCTATCGGTTTGCCGTTTGATGTGATTATCACCTCTTCGTCCTTTTCAAGATTTTTCCATACCGCACCGGGTCTTATCCTAAAATCTCTTACAGTTACAAACTTCATCTGTATCACCTCCGTTTACCAATTGTCCTACAATAAGTCTACAAATTGGATACTAATTTGTCAATCAACAACCTCCAGCACCGCCCAGCCAAAGGCGTGAGTTAGTGAGTTAGATCTTTAGCCCTTGCCCAATCATCTTATTCAGCATTTTCATATTTCTTCTTTCTAACTCTCTAATTCACTAACCCCTAAATCACTCCATGCCGAAGGCATGCCGTCGCAATCCTTTATTCATCAAGTCGGAAAGAGTTCGGAAGTTTAGAAGCTCGGAAGTGCGGAAGTGCGGAAAAAATCAGAGAGAACGATAAAAACTCC
>JAGUWT010000283.1 GCA_020062205.1 Thermodesulfovibrionales bacterium | reverse complement strand
CGGTTATTGATTATAAAACAGGGAGAGATAAGGTTGCAGAAGAAGACTACATGGCTCAGATGAGGAACTACATGAAAATACTCAGGGGAGTTTATCCCGTGAAAAAGATAGAAGGAGTCATCGCCTATGTTGACCTCAAAAAAGTTGAAAAGCTGAAGGTCAAAAGGGGAAGGTAGCTTGAACACGTTCGTCATTCCACCGCATCATAGCCTTATCGAGGAGATAATCCCTCACCTGAAAGAAGTCGGAAGGGATTATTCATCCAATATGGTTGTTTTCCCCGGTAAAAGGCCTTCGCACTTTTTAAGAAAGACCCTTGCCAATAGATTGAAGGGAAGCTTTATCCCACCTGTCATCCTTTCAATGGATGAATTTATAGACTACGTGTATGAAGAAAAACTTGTCGAAACAAAGAGGAAATTAGAAACCATAGATGCTGTTGCTATTCTTTATGATATACAAAAAAAGTCCTCAAGACCCTTAGGTGGAGATAATTTCTTAACACCTGACAATTTTTTCCCTGTCGGACTGAAGATTTACAAAGATATAGAAGAATTATATATAGAAAAGATTAATCCATATCTGGTAAAGGAAATCGAACCATTTGTGGAGGAAGGTATCCCTGAGCAAACGGTAAAGAGACTTCAGTCCCTCTCCTACTTTTATGAAGAATTCTATAAGGATATTGAAAACCGAAATTTCTCAACGAGGTCGCTGAGATACCGCACAACCTCTGAGAATATTGACGAGACTGAATTAAATCACTTTCAGCAAATAATCTTTGTTGGATTCTTTGCCCTTACTAAATCAGAAAAGATTCTGTTCAGAAAAATGCTCTCATGGAGTAATACCCTTTTTCTTTTCCAGGATGGGACAGGCATAAAGGAGAGGTTATCTGATTTAGGTATAAAAATAGAAAGTCAGGAAGGTGAAGATGCTAAACAGGAAATCCATTTTTACAGAAGTCCTGACACTCATGGCCAGGTGTTTAGGTTAAGCAGGATACTCAAGGCAGATTTAGAAAATAACGTGCCATTAGATGAAAGAACCGTTGTTGTCCTTCCATCTTCTGAAACTCTCTTCCCCCTCTTGCGGCAGGGACTCTCTATCCTGGATGAGGATAGCTACAATATTTCCATGGGGTATCCCCTTTACCGCACTCCTGTTTTTGGTTTTCTCAACAATCTCATGGAGCTCATCACTTCTATGGATGGAGAGAGAGTTTACATCCCTGATTATCTGAAATTTGTCCTTCATCCATACACAAAGAACATCTACTTAAATGGCAGTGCAGAAACTACAAGGATACTATTTCATACCATTGAAGAAGAGCTTACACAGCAAAAGACAAAGACATTTTCTACCCTGTCAGAGATTGAAAACAATGAAGACCTCTTTCTGAATATTACGGATAGAATTCCTTCTGAAACAAAAATTACTGAAGAACAGTTAAAGGAACATTTAAGAAACATTCACCGTAACACCATAAAGAAATTCCTTAACTTCAAAAACATCCATGACTTTGCTGTAAGGTGCACAGAACTGCTGATCTATATTTTCCATAACAGCACCGCCCGCCTCCATCCCCTTTTCTATCCATACTCCGAGGCATTCATACGGGCACTCGACATCATATCGAGGTCGCTGATGAAGGATGTATTCTTTACAGAAACTAACAGCTATTTTGCCCTTTTCAAAAAATATATCATGACCTGTCATACACCCTTTGAGGGTACACCTATAAGGGGTTTACAGGTCCTTGGATTTCTTGAAACAAGGAATCTTTTATTCGACAGGGTCTTTATTCTTGATGTGAATGAAGAGACAATTCCTGATACAAAAAAAGAGGATACTCTTTTCCCGCTCAAGGCAAGGGAGATACTCGGGCTTCCAACGTATATGGATAGAGACAAACTTATTGCGTATTATTTCGAAATCCTTTTAAAAGGAGCAAGGGAGGCACATCTCTTTTTCATCGAGAATGATAATAAGGAAAAGTCCCGATTTGTCGAACGACTTTTGTGGGAAAAACAGAAAAGGGATAAAACAACCGATACAAAAGGGTATCTGAGATCTGTTCAGTATCAGGTCAACCTCAAAAATAATATTCCGGACGAGATTAAGAAAACTGACAATGTCATCAGATTTTTAAGGGATTATCCCTATAGTGCAACTGCCCTCGATACCTACCTGAAGTGCCAATTACAGTTTTACTATAATCATGTCCTCAGGATAGACAAAAAAGAGGAGATTTCAGGTGATATTGAAAGGTCTGACATAGGGAAATTCGTTCACACTGCCCTCTCGAAATATTTCATGAAACGAAAGGGGTATCCATTAAAAGAAGCAGATATTCATATCAAAGAGATGGATTCACTTATAGATAGACTCTTTGAAAAGGAGTACGGCAAAAATCCTGCAGGTGCAACCTATCTCTTGAAAAGGCAGATAAAAAGCCATTTGAATGACTTCCTGAAAAACTACTCAATCCCCATGATTAAAAAACACTCTTTAACAATCCTGGATGTTGAATGCCCTATTAAGATTTCAAAAGATTCATTCAATCTCAAAGGCCGCATAGATTGCATCGAAAAAAGGGATGGGGAAATCTATATTATTGACTATAAAACCTCTTCCAATCCTAACTATCTGAAAATCAATCTTGATAAACTTGACCTTGCAAAAAGAGAGACCTGGAGTGAAGCCATAGGAAGTCTCCAGCTTCCTTTCTACCTCCTCCTTTACTCTGAGGCTACAGGCAAAAAGATAACAAACTTAAACGGTATGTTTCTGCTTCTCGGCAAGGCAAAGATAAGTGACAAAATCGAACTTCCGCTCTTTGATAACTCTGATGATGTTGATGAAACTTACAATTTGCTAAAGACGGTAATCTTTAAACTGCTTAAGGAAATTGTTGACCCTTTATCTCCTTTTCAACCTGCACCAGAACTTAAAAAGGCATGTCCTCTTTGCAACTTTCAACAAATCTGTGGGACACAATGGGTAATAAAATAGAAGGTTCTTCCGGGAATTGTGTGAAGAATATAATGAGAAATTCCCTCCCCCTTGATGGGGGAGGGTTAGGGTGGGGGTGTTTTGGAGGGGATAAGGGAGCATTTACTTAAATCACCCTCCCCTATCCCCTCCCATCGAGGGAGGGGGACTATAGTCAACGCACTTAATACTGTTACATTGTCATTGCGAGCCCGAAGGGCGTGGCAATCTCGTCTTTGGGATTGCGGAGCCTGTTCCGAGCAAAGCGAGGAATCTCCGAGTTTGCTTCGGCTTCACCTCGCAACCGCTCTGCTCCTCGCAATGACACTTCATTTAATGCGTTTGTATTAATAGCTGCACCCACAGAAATGTCTGAAGAACTCTATTTTTCAGCTTAACATGTGCATTTATGATTTTTACAAATAGTGCAATTATGATTATTCCGTAACAATTTTGAAAGTAAGACTTGAAATAATTAATAAGATAAAATAAAATAAATCTTATTAAATATAAATGATAAGGAGATAATAAAATGATAAGTATTGCAAAGGTTTCTTCGAGGGGGCAGGTAGCTGTCCCTAAAGCCATACGGGAAAAAATGAGTATTAAAGAAGGGGATATGGTACTTTTCGAGGAAAGGGATGGAGAGGTCTATATCAGGAAAGTGAAAAACTTCCTTGAATTAGAAGGGACATTGCCGTCACTGAAGCTTACAGTAGAAGAAATCCGGGAAAAGGCCATGGAAGAAATGGCAAAAGAAGTCGTCGATGTATAAAGGAATTATTGATACCAGTATCCTCATCAGATTTCTGACAGGTGATTCCGCAGAAAAACGGGAGAAATTCAAGAAGCTGATCAAGGAAGCTGCCACTGAAAACAGTGTGCTGTTTATTCCCCTGATAGTAATAATAGAGCTTGTTTATGTCCTTGAAAAAATATACAAATTACCCAAAAATGAGGTCAGGGAAAAGGTCGAAAGCCTTGAGACTTTGCCTGTTATCGAGATAGAATCCGATGACATTGTTCTTGATGCATTGAGGCTCTATGCCGCTGAGAATCTCAAATTTGGTGATGCAATGATATTGGCCAAATCACGAATTTCTGGAATCAGGCCGGTTTATACCTTTGACAAAAAGGACTTCAGGAAATTTCCCGAGGCTGTTGTGATGTGAAAAAATGCCACCGCACGATTCCTTAATAAATAATCATATGTCAAGAAATATGGGAAGTGTCCCACATAAAAAAGACCTACCTCATAAAAAAGACTCTCATAAAAAAAACGATCGAGTATTTTAGAAAAAATGTGGGAAAAGGGAGGGGAGAGGAAAAACATGGTGAGTGAACGGACTCTGAGGTGCTACTGGCGCCGATGGAAAATGGTATTTACGAGATGGGTTAGAAAAAAAACCTTCTTTTTTAACGGACGGAGTTACCGCTACTTTTATCATGTATATAATAAAACTTGGAAGAATGAGCGGGCTGTCGAGATCCCAATTTTTTGGGAAATAGTACAAACTTACCAAGGAAAGCGAATCCTTGAAGTAGGAAATGTCCTTTCCCACTATTTCCACATCCAACACGATGTCGCAGATAAATATGAAGTAGCTCCTGGTGTGATTAATCAGGATATAGTCGATTTTTTACCACCGGAGAAATACGATCTTATCGTGAGTATATCAACGTTAGAACATGTGGGTTGGGATGAAGAACCAAGAGAGCCGAGAAAAATTCTGCGAGCAATTGAAAATTTAAAAACTAGATGCCTTACCCACGGAGGTAAAATAGTTGCTAGCTTGCCTTTAGGTTACAACCCCTATCTGGATCAGTTACTAAAAGATGGAAAGATACCGTTTATGAGACAACATTACCTAAAACGGGTTTCTAAGAAAAATTATTGGGTAGAAGTAGACTGGGACAGTGTTCGTGAGGCAAAATATGGGAGGTTTGTTGCTAATGCGTTGGTTATTGGTATCATTGCAGAAAGACCATATTCGGATCGGGTGGGAGATTTAGAAGGAGGATCTGAAAAAAGAGCATGCAGCACGGCATGCAGCACTGTTGCAGCACGGTGTCAGGTCTTGAAATGTGAATCAAGCTCCTTAATAAGTTTTGATAATTTTTTGAATATGAAAAGGGATGGGTATATTTTCTATAACTCAGGCATCTTTCAACACCGAAACCAGCTTCCCTCTGTTTAACCTTGTCAGGAGCCCCGAAAATTTTCAAAGCTTCATTGAGTTTATTCATTGCTGTTGTTTCCAGTTCTCCTGATTTTATTGCTCAGGAATAGATATTGTTACCACTGTAAATAACTGGTAAACCCCTTGAATGTAACTCTTGACGTTTAACGTTTCACGTTATAAAATATTATCGTGATAAAATCCTTTAGGGATAGCGAGACTGAAAGGAGTGAGAACATGAAAAAGAAAAAGTTACATCCCGTATATCCGGGGGAGGTTCTTCTTGAGGAATTTCTAAAGCCCATGGGTTTGAGTCAAAACAAACTTGCTCTGAATATCGGCGTTCCCCCTCGGAGAATAAACGAAATAGTCCTTAAAAAAAGAAGGATTACGGCTGATACGGCCCTTAGACTGGCACGATTTTTTGGCACATCATCAGAGTTCTGGCTTGGTTTGCAGTCGCAGTATGACCTGGATGTTACTGCTGAAGAACTCGGTGAACGTCTTGAGAAAGAAGTAAAAGAATATTCAAAAGTTGCATGAAATAACAATGTCAGTTAACAGATCACCCCAGTAAACATCTCTGCAACACCTTGATTTTAATGGCGTCCCCAACGGGATTTGAACCCGTGTTACCGCCTTGAAAGGGCGATGTCCTAGGCCGAGCTAGACGATGGGGACGTTTCTGGTGAGCCGCGTTGGATTCGAACCAACGACTCCCGCCTTAAAAGGGCGGTGCTCTACCAACTGAGCTAGCGGCCCAAAGATATCATTTAATTTACCTTTTATATGGTTTTCTTGTCAAATTTTTCGGGTGTTCTCTCTCGAATATGGGAAAGGCTATCTCAGAATTTTTATAATCGACAAGATAATTTATCTGGCAGTTGTAAGTGCCTTACAGATTAAAGCTTTATTCGTTTACGCCTCAATAGGTTTTACTTGAAGGTGTCGTATAAAAATTCTTCAACAGCCTTTCCCATATAACCTATTTGTTAGGCTATTTTTTAAAGTTTAAGCGTTTTTTTACACGTACTTCTTTGTAAATGGCAGTAAGCCGCCAGCTAATATGATTTCTTTCTCCCGATCATTGAGATTCGAAAACACCTCGAATGAATAATTCTTTGTAAGATTATGTACACTATACGACTGATTTTCTGATAACGACTCCTTAACGTCTTTTAGCAGTAGCCTGTCGCCGTGGTCGAGTTTATCATAGTCTTCAGGTCTTGAGAACTGTAATGGGAGTATGCCAAAGTTTATCAGGTTGGATCTGTGTATCCTTGCAAATGACTTTGCAATAACTGCCTGAAGTCCAAGATACATCGGTGCAATTGCAGCATGTTCCCTTGATGAGCCCTGGCCATAATTATCACCACCTACTATAATTCCACCACCCCTTGCTTTTGCCTCATTTGCACGACTGCTGAAGGTCTTATCAATATTTTCGAAAACAAATTCAGAGATGGCAGGGATATTGGACCTAAATGGAAGAACCTTTGAGCCAGCAGGCATGATGTCATCAGTGGT
>JAGUWT010000196.1 GCA_020062205.1 Thermodesulfovibrionales bacterium | reverse complement strand
CCTATGGAAAGAATAAGGCCAAAGGTTTCAGAATTGATACATAATCTTGGTAAATCAACTATACAGAACATTGCTGCAGCAATAATGACAACTGACACATTCCCAAAGATTGTCAATAAGAAGGTAAGGATTGGCAATAAGACAGGTATTATCTCAGGAATCTGTAAAGGTGCTGGCATGATATGTCCTCATATGGCAACCATGTTGTGTTTCATTATGACAGATATCGAGGTAGAACAAAAAACATTAGATAAAACACTGAAGGATGCAATAAAAACTTCATTTAATCGAATTACTGTTGATGGTGACAGATCAACGAATGATACGGTACTGATCATGGCTAATGGCATGTTGGGTAATCCCCCGATTACAGAGAAGATGAAGTCATATACGGCTTTCAAAAAGGCTCTGCATGAAGTTACCCACAAGCTGTCAAGATTCATTGTAGAGGACGGCGAGGGAGCAACAAAATATATAGAGATAGAGGTAAAAGGGGCGAAGAACGAGCATGATGCCGAAAGGGCTGCTTTTGCTGTAGCAAACTCAAACCTTATAAAGACAGCTATGTATGGAAACGATGCAAACTGGGGCCGCATCATGGCAGCACTTGGATATTCAGGCATACAGATGAAAGAGGAAAAGGCAGATATTTATTTTGGAAAGGTTAAGGTCGTCAATAAGGGTATAACTACTGGAAAAGATAAAGAGGCAACAGAAGTCTTAAAAGGGAAAGACATCAGGATTTTTATTAATCTCAATCTCGGAAGCTTCTCTGCAAAAGTTCTGACCTGCGACCTGACAGAGGAATATGTAAGGGTTAATGCAACGTATAAAACCTAAGATTATAATTTACAGAAAGTCTAAAATTTTTCTTGACAAAGATGGTGGACTTTTGATTATATAAAATTATAAATCATCTCATTATCTCCCCCAATACTGCTGTCCAATTCCCACGGGCAGCAGTATTTTTTCTTACATTTCAATCAGTTCGTATTCCCTGCTCCCTAAGCCAAGCCTTTCTGACTCTTCTATCTGGATCCAGTAAGGTTTTTTCGTAATCTTAAACATGGTATCATCACCTTTTATAACATTATATTCTTCTGATGCTGATTGTGGTAAGGGCACAGCCTTCAAAAGCATATCAACACTTGCCTGTTCAATCGAAACGATATCGTCAGATATCAGCATACCCTGATCCTGCAAAACAGGTACATCGGCTACAGGCATGCAGTCACATTCAGGCTGTATCTCTGTGAGAAAATTGATATAGATGACCTTATTAGGTTTAAAGGTGCTCAGGACAGCCATTGCAGACTCTGCAAGTGAACGCATGAACCTCTCTTCATCACCTGGCAATGATAACGCATCAGACTGACAGACGCGCTCACATCTGCCACACCTCCAGCACTTTTCGCCATCCCATATGAGTGCATCATTTTCAAATCGAATCACCTCCAACGGACATATCTCCATGCACTGATAACAGAGTTCACATTTTTCCTTATCCCAGGATAACCTTCCTTCTCCTAAGGTATGCATTGCTCCCCTTCCACACTTCCAGCCGCACTCTCTATGTCTTGAGCTTATACCACCCATCGCAACATTCTTTATCGCACCGCCGTAACCTGCCTGTATATGCCCCTTCACATGGGAGCATACAACCATTGCAGGCACATCATGGATAACACTTGCAACAGCAATCTCACCAAGGATTTCACCTGCTTTTACCATGATGTTGTCGTTTCCATACAGTCCGTCACCAAGGACAACAGGTGCACCTACCGAAAGGTGATTTATTCCATTCTGGTTAGCTACTTCGAGATAATCGAGGCCTTTAATTCTTACTGTATCTGTTACAAAAGGTTTTGCTCCGATGCATTTCAGTGCATCAACAACTTTTCTTAAGAAAACAGGTCGGACGATTCTATGTGCCCCTTCAGAACCAAAATGGGTCTTCACAGCGACCCATTCCTTGGGTTCAAAATAACTTGAAAGATTAACCTCTTTCAGAAGCCTTTCAAGCTTGCCGGGCATACTGTCATCGTATTTCCATTTTTTTGTCCTCGCTGATGAAAAATAAACCCTGGACATATGGACCTCCTTTTAATCGTATTTCATTGGCCGCCTACTTAATCATGCTCACTTTAATTTTACTTTTTTAGGAGCTCTTCTCACAAGATGTTCTTCAGTAAGCCATTGGAATATCTCAAGGAGTTTTTCGACCTAAGCGGCAGGGGAGGTTCTTCGGGCTGTGGAATTGGGACCAGTTGCGGGCTTTGGTGAAATCTGCGGCAGAGATCATAGGGTGTATCAGTTATTAAGCTCCCAGCAGCCGTTGCTGCAAAAGGTCTTCGCAGTTGCGCCGTCCGTCAAGCACAGCGTGAATGAAAACGGTTTTTCCCCTGATTTCATATATGATGCGGTAGGGTTTGAAAAATATTTCTCTGAAATCTAAAATCCCCCACCGTTGCATCTCCGGCGGGTGGTTGCCCCGAGCCGGCATTGTTTCCAGCGAGGTCATAGTCTTTTGTATGTTGTCAAGAAGATGCTCAGCCTTTCCTGGCGAGTCGTTATTTGCTACATACCTGTAGATTGCGTAAAGGTCATCTAAAGCAACATTATCAATACGGACTTCGTATTTCACGGCTTCCCGGCAGAGCGTATTTTCTTTTTTAATTCGCCGAAGGCCTGATGAAGCGGTTTATGTCTGCCTTCAAGCATGTCCTTTCTCCCCATTGCCAGTATCTTCAGCATCGTCATGCTTTCGCGGTCTTTTTCATATTCCTTTATGTCCTGAATTATTACCCGCGCTTCTCCGTTTACGGTCACAACAACAGGATTGCCGGTTTCAGATATTTCGCTGATTATTTCCGATGCGTGAGATTTAATATGACTTATAGGCTTGACGGCTGTGCTCAGTTTCATCTTTT
>JAGUWT010000199.1 GCA_020062205.1 Thermodesulfovibrionales bacterium | reverse complement strand
TCTATCAGATGTTGATTTTTCAAGGCATTAGGAAATTATAAACCACAGAGGCACTGAGACACAGAGATTTAAAAACATAAATTTTAAAAACTTAAAAAATATTTTTTTCTCTGTGCACTCTGTGTTCTCTGTGGTTAAATCAAGTTTTTTGTTATTCTGAATTTCATCTCTCCTTCACCCTTGCTCCATCTTCAAGTCCAGGCGTGTCAGGATTTGTAGCTACAATATCTCCCTCCTTGAGTCCTGACACAATCTCAGTAAGATTCCAGTTATAAAGACCTGTTTTCACAGGGATAACCCTTGCGATTGAACCTCTCTTTACAAAGACAAATTTCCCTCCTGATCTTTCTATTATGGCTTGTGATGGTACAACAAGCTTATCCTTAACACTGTCAACCATAATCTCTACATCTGCAGACATGCCAGGTTTTACGGTAATACCCCTTTCCTTGAACTTCACCCTCACCTCAAATGTCCTTGCCTCCTGCTTACCACCAAGTACAATCGGGGAAATCATATAAACCTCACCCTCAAATATCCTGTCAGGATATGCATCCATGGATACATGAACCCTCTGCCCTTTTGACACCTTTGCAATATCTGCCTCGTCTATAAATGCCTCTATGTATAATGAGTCTGTGGATACCACAGATGCCATCAAGGTGCCCCTTGCTGCTGTATCTCCAATCTTTACAGGTACTGATGTAACAACACCTGATAGTGGAGAGCTTACAAACGAATAATCGTAATTGAGCCTTGCGAGCAAAAGATAGTTCTTTGCCTCTCGTACAGCAGCCTCCTGGGCCTTAATCTCCTCTGCCCGGGCTATCAACTGCTCACGTCCGGATAGTGCAGATTCATAAGTTGCCTTTGTAACATCATGGTCTCTCTGCATGGAGTCTACCTCCATTTGTGAAATATACCCCTTCTCCCTTAAATCCATAAACCGCTTTAACCTCTTCTCTGTCTCCTGGAGATTCGCTTTTGCTTTATCAATAGTTGTTTCAACCTCTATCTTGAGTGGATTATATGCTGCCTTCAGTTCATCAAGCCTCGCCTGTATTCTTTGCAAGGCTGCCTGAGCCATCTGTAGATTGTACATCGTCTCGTCAGGATCAATCTCTGCTACTAAATCTCCTGCCTTGACCAGGCTACCTTCTTTGATATAGAGCTTTGAGATTCTGCCGATCCTCTGTGCTGTAAGCCTAACCTCCTCATCAGCCTTTATTGTGCCTGTGGAAGTGGCTGTGACAGTGACGGTAAGATTCTGTCTTTCGACCCTGACAGTCTTAATCTCAACAGCCTTGAATGCTTTATTGACAATAAAGACTGCGATGCCGAGGAGTACACAAATAACAATGTAGAAGCTAAACCTTTTATACAGGGGCATTGTGTGATATGTATGACGTATAAGCATTCAATGGATTGTACCGATAAATGAAAAAGTCAAAAAAGTGACTACAAGGATATGCACAGGGAATAGTCTTTTTTTCATTCAAAACTAAGGGTTATGCTTTTTCTGTTTCTGCTCGTACATTAATTTATCAGCCATGGAAAGTAAATCATCAATCGTACATGGCTGTTCAGGGTTATATTGTGCTAAGCCAATACTTAACGAGAGCTTGTATGGCCTATCCATTTTTGTATTATGAAAATCTAACTTCTCTTGTAAACGAGGAACAATTGACTGAGCGCCATCAGAAGGTTCTATTATAAGCGATACAAACTCATCGCCGCCAATACGAGCGATAATATCAGACTCGCGAAATGTCTCCTTGAGGATATTGGCGGTATCAATTAATGCAAGGTCACCTTCACGGTGCCCCAGCGTATCATTAATCGTCTTTAAATCATCAAGGTCGGTAAAAAGCAAAAACATTCCCCTCTTCATCCTGTTAGCTATCTTTATCTGTTGTTCGGCAAGGGTAAAGAATCCTCGTCTGTTGTATATACCTGTAAGGTCATCAATAAGTGACATGGTGCGAAGCCTTTCCTCTGCCTGCTTGCGATCGGTTATATCCCTATATCCCTCCATGTCCCAATGATTTCCTTCGGCTTGCCCTGCTCATCTCGTAAAAGGACAGCAAAATCACGGAACCAGTAATACGAGCCATCTGCACACTGCCAGCGATATTCTAAGGCGATTGTACCTTTTTGTGGATTGTTTCAAATTCCATTAATACTTGATCACGGTCATCGGGATAGATTCTCGATACCCAGAAACCTGATTCGTCAATAAATTTATTAGGAGGGAAGCCTGAGACGTCTTTAACCTGTTCGCTAATCCATATCCTACCGAAGTCGCCAGAGGCTTTTGAGGTGTAAAAGGCTATGGGCACAGAGCGAAGGATGAGTGATTCTCTCTCTGATTTTTTTCGTAGTTCATCCTCTGCGTTCTTGCGCTCTGTAATTTCTCTGGCTACACTTTCTATCATATGGTTTGTTACGTTCCCTAATGCCTTCAAAAGCTCGTCTTGCGAGATTTGAGGGATTCGCGCATTGAGGTCACCTTTTGTAACCTTGTTCAATATTTCGAAGTGCTCAGCAAGACCAATAGCAAATTCATGAGATTGGTCAACGATAATCCCGATTTCCCCTGCTGTCTTATTGACTGTTTGTTTTAATTTGGCAATTAGCTCATTCTTAGATTCTTCAGGTATCCTCACCGTTGGATCTCCCGAGGCAATCTTATTCAATGCCTCGAGAGCCTCGGATAGACCCACTGATAACTCCAGACCTGTGTCTTCCAGTTCCCTATCTCGTTCCTCAACAATCTTCTTATATTCCTTGAACTGTTGATCTGTTATCTTGAGAATTCCGTTCATCGCGGAAGTATCCATATTCACTTTAAATACCTCACAATCGAGGCACATCTCCATTTTCTCGAGAAACTGACCCTGAATCTCATGCCGACAATAGGTCCCTGAGAATAGCCAGCACTTCAAGTCCTTTGACTGATATGCCGGACATTCCTTCTCAGCACATGCAAAGACTTCCCAGCATTTCAACTTCTTTTTCATCATTTGTATTTCCTCATTTGTCATGCTGAACTTGTTTCAGCATCTGAATCTCCAAAGCTGAATAAGACCCTGAAATAAATTCAGGGTGACAGAAAAAAGACTTTTGCAAGAGCCTCAATTATACTACCTTTTTATATTCTTTACCAACCTTAAATAGATTTTGCAGTTAGTGGGAAGTGTTTGTGTGTTGCGGATTCGAAATATCTAAAGTTTACTCTTTGACTTGCCAGACCGCTACCTGGTCTCGTCCTCTTTCTTTCGCCTGGTATAAAGCAGCATCAGCAGCCCGCATGACAGTCTCGCCAGTAGTACCATGATCTGGAAAGACTGCGACCCCTAACGAAGTTGTGATGGTTCCAAGGGTACGCCCAAGGTGCTGTACATTCAGGTGTCTGATCTCCTCCAACAAACTCTCTGCCCGCTTCAGGGTAATATCTAACGGTGTTTCTGGCAAGATTATCACAAACTCCTCGCCACCGTAGCGGCAGGCAATGTCTTCCCCGCGGAAACTCTTTTTCAGAAAATAGCTCAGTTCACGTAGCAGAGCATCACCTGCGGCATGGCCGAAGGTGTCGTTGAACTGCTTGAAGTGATCGAGGTCTATCATGATAATCCCTATCTGAGTCTTTTTGCGGGTTGCCCGGTGCACCTCGCGTGCAAGCGACTCCTCCATGTAGCGTCGGTTAAACATGCCTGTGAGCGGGTCGCAAACAGACTGGATACGCAGGGCCTCCTGGAGTTTCAAGTTCGCCAGAGCCAGCGCAACTTGTTCCGCCATGGTCACGGCCAGCCTCTGTTTAGATTCCGCCAGTCTCCCTACTATCCCCTCTGGCTGGCTCAGCCCTTGCATGCTACTCTGCAGATACAGCATGCCCAGTATCTCGCCATGGGCCATCATAGGCACGCACATATAGCTGGCTGATGGAGGGTGGCTCAGATGCCGGCAGAGAAGCCCAGTATGGGTGTCCTCTACCAGATGCACCTGTCCACGGCGTAACGCCCAGCAATCGCTCGGCATAAACATACTCTCACTGGACAGAGATTCACCCCATGTAGCGACAGCTTCTACGACATTCCGGGAAGCACTGAACGCATAAAGCGCGCCAAAATCCCTAGAGAATAATTGTTGAGCGAATTGTGCAATAACTGTGGAGGCCTCCTCGACAGTGAGGCATGTTTGGAGCAGACCGCCCATTTCGCCGAGCAGTCTTGCATCGTGGGTGTGCTGCTCAAGCTCGTTCACCAATGTTGTAAGTTTCTCATTGACTTGCTGCAGCTTTTCTGTTGATTTATGACGCTCCGTTATATCCCGTGCTACGCCATCAGCATATCTCACTCCACCCTTTTCATGGGTCGTAACTGCTCTGTTGCGTAACCAAATCCAGTCTCCATCTTTTCTTTGAATCCTGTATTCAACATCAAATATCTTATCTCTTGTAAAGAGCATTTTATAGGCTTCTTTCACATATTCAATGTCAGTAGGATGAATTCTTCCAAACCAGAGATTGCTAACTGCCTCACAGATTTCCTCTACAGTAAATTTATACACTTCTTCTACATTGCGACCGATGAAAATAACTCTGCCTTCCTCGTCCGCTATCCATACAATATCTGGTATGTTTTCAACAACAGAACGATATTTCTTCTCGCTCTCTCGCATTGCCTCCTCTGCCTGCTTGCGCTCCGTGATTTCCCTGGATACACTTTCTATCATCTGGTTCGTTACCTTACCCAAAGCATTCAAGAGCTCGTCTTTCGAACTTTCAGGGATTCGGGTATCCAGTTCACCTTTTGAAACCTTGTGCAACATATCAAAGTGCTCGGCGATGCCAATAGCAAACTCATGAGATTGATCAACGATAGTCCCAATTCCCTCTGCTGTCCTATTAACTGTCTGTTTTAATTTGGCAATCAACTCATTCTGAGAGGCTTCTGATATCCTTACATGGGGATCACCTGATGCAATCTTATTTAAAGCATCCAAAGTTTCGGATAGGCCTATTGATAATTCCATGCTGGTGTCTTCAAGTTCCTTATCTCGCTCATCAACCATCGCGGTAAATTCCTTGAATTGTTTATCTATGACCTTGATAGTTTCTTTCATTGAAGAAACATCCATGTTTGCCTTAAAGACCTCACAATCAAGGCACATCGCCATCTTTTCAAGGTACCTCCCCTGTATTTCGTCTCGACAATGAGTTCCTGAGGTGAGCCAGCACTTCAACTCCTTTAACTCATAAGATGGACATTCCTTCTCAGCACATGCAAAGATTTCCCAGCATTTTACCTTCTTTTTCATTTTATACTCCAAATTAAGGTTGTCATTGCGAGGAGGTCGTTACGACCGACGAAGCAATCCCATTCACTTAGAGATTGCTTCGC
>JAGUWT010000157.1 GCA_020062205.1 Thermodesulfovibrionales bacterium | reverse complement strand
CACCTGAAAATACTCCTTAAGTTGTCATTCCGTGCTTGACACGGAATCCATGTCTTCTTGGATTCCCCGATTAAATCGGGGAATGACACCCAGAAAATCCGGGATGTAGTTTTTGTTAAAATATGATTATCAAGTCTTTCTCTGTGTCCTCTGTGGCTAAATTGTATTATCTGTCTTTCTCTATCCCGAATGGTATCTCGTTTAGGCAGCTATATATAGCGCCTGTTGGTTTCAATTCACTCTTCATGAGTTTTATGCTTTTGACGTTTACAACTCCAAAGTCCTTTCCTTTTATGTTATCAAGTTCGTTCATGAGATGAGGCATTCCTTTCTGGAATTTTACTCTTCCGAGTGTCAGATGTGGATGAAATTCCTTATCTTCTCTCTGAAAACCCAGCATCGTCATAGAATCTTCAATATCCTTTTGAAGCTTTTTCAGTATTTCTGAATCCTCTATCCCAATCCATATGACCCTTGGATATTTCCTGTTTGGGAATACTCCTATACCACTTATTTTAATACAAAATGTCTTGTAAGATAATACCATATGAGACAAAGATTCATATATTCTGGGGAGTAAGGTCTCGGATGTATTGCCGAGAAACTTGAGGGTAATATGAATGTTTTCATGGATACCCCACTTCACATCAACATTGTATTTTCTTAAAAATTCAATAAGCTCGCCAATATCCCTTTTTATCATCTCGGGTATTTCTATTGCTATAAAACACCTAATGTCCATTTATGAGTCTCCATATAAGAAAACCACAGATATCACAGAGATAATTTTTAGAAATAAACAAATTACTAAACCACGGAGAACACTTATTCCTCTGTGTCCTCTGTGGCTAATAAATTTTTAAATTTATTAAATGAGTTTCCATATTTGCAGGATGAGATTCGTATACAAGGCTGCTACAATATCATCTGCCATTATACCTTTCCCACCGCTCAAAAGAGATTCTATTTTTTTTATCGGGAATGGCTTTACTATATCGAAAAATCTGAATAAAAAAAAGGCTCCCAATGCATAATGGTATGGAATAAGGAAGGCAGAAAGTAAATAACCACAAAATTCATCTATAACAATATGTCTGCTATCTTTTTGCTGTAAAAGAATCTCAGCATGATAAGAAGATAAAATGCCAATGGGTATGATGATAAATAATAAAATAATATGAATAAGGAGTGACGGTTTTAAGAGAATGTAAAAAACATACGCAACGAAAGAACCGAAGGTGCCAGGGGCAACAGGAAGATAACCTATGAAACCGAGCGTAGCAATGTTCTTGAGGACTGACATCTCATTTTTTCAGGATTATTCCTGAATTATCTTGTAAGAAAAGTTTATTTTTGCAACACCTTCGAGAGTAGCTTTGACAGAGCAGTACTTATCCATGGAAAGGTCAACTGCCCTTTTTACAGCTTCTTCTGATATATTTCTGCCTTTTACAACAAACTCTATACTTATCTCTTTAAATTTCTTGGGGTAGTCCTCTGCCTTTTCACCTTTTACATTCATCTCAAATCCTGTGACATCCTGTCTCTTCTTTTTCAAGATGGAAATAACGTCCATGCCTGAACAACCACCTAACCCTACAAGGAGAAGTTCCATTGGTCTTAAGCCTGTATTTTGCCCACCAACATCAGGACTCCCATCCATGACTATTGCATGGCCTGATGATGCTGTTCCAATAAACTGAAGTCCGTTCACATATGTTACCTTAGCCTGTAACATTCAGAACCTCCTTTTTAAAAACCACAGAGTTCACAGAGACAACAGGTTTCCCCGAGTTCTCCGTGGTTAATTGCTTAACATTTTAACAGCACAAAGGACAGATTGCAACAGATTATCATCTGTCCTTGTCATGCATTATCCCTTTATGGTAATCTTCATCGGAAAGGAAGAACCCCTGAGATGCTTAAAAATGATCGATGGATAAGAGACATGGCGGCAAAGGGTATGATCGAGCCTTTTGCCGAAAAGCAGGTGAGGGAAGGTGTGATATCGTATGGCGTGAGTTCATATGGATATGACATGAGGATATCTGATGAGTTTAAGATATTCACCCCGCACCACAGGGAAACCCCGTCTGTCAAGGTGAGTAGGAACAATCTCGTAAACCCGAAGTGTAAGGCCCCGAAACCACTGGTGTCAACCCGTGGTGCGGGGTTTACAAATGTCAACAATACCATTGTTGACCCAAAGGGTTTAGATACAAAGAACTTTATTGATTTTAAGGGCGATACCTGTATAGTACTGCCACATTCTTTTGTCCTCGGACGATCGGTCGAATATTTCAGGATTCCCAGAGAGGTTCTTGTGATATGTCTTGGAAAATCAACCTACGCAAGATGCGGAATAGTTATTAATGTTACACCACTTGAGCCTGAGTGGGAAGGCTATGTGACAATCGAGATATCGAATACAGCGCCATTACCAGCAAAGATATATGCTAATGAAGGGATCGCACAGTTGATTTTCATTGAAGGGGCTGAGATATGCGAGACATCGTATGCTGATAAGGCAGGCAAGTATCAGGCACAGAAGGGGATAACATTAGCCAAAGTAAAGTGATAGAGAAAAATGGCGGTATCTGAAAAATTAATACTTGCTCTTGATGTGGAGGAATATAATCATGCATTAGAAATTGTTGATAATTTAAAGGATTATATAGAAATATTTAAAGTAGGACTTGAAGTGTTTACATCCTCTGGACCAAAGATCGTTGAAGAAATAAAAAACAGGGGGAAAAAGGTCTTTCTCGACCTCAAATTCCATGACATCCCAAATACTGTAACAAAAGCGGCAATTACTGCAACAAGACTCGGAGTATACATGTTCAATATACACACTTCAGGTGGATTTGAGATGATGAGAAGGTGCAGGGATAGTGTTGTGGAACTATGCCTGAAAGAAAACATAGAGAAGCCAAAGATTTTAGGTGTTACCGTTCTTACAAGTCTTTCAAGGGATATCCTCAGGGATGAACTTGGAATCCAGTATGGTCTGAAAACACATGTAAAACACCTTTCAACCCTTGCAATGAAAGCAGGTCTTGATGGAGTTGTAACATCTGCAAGAGAATCTGCAACAGTAAGGGAACATTGTGGAAAAGGGTTTCTTATCGTAACACCTGGGATTAGACCTTCATGGACTCCTCCTGATGACCAGAAGAGGACCACGACGCCCAAAGAGGCTATCAGAGCGGGTAGTGATTATCTTGTTATGGGGAGGGGAATACTTAAACATGCTGATCCTGTGAAGGCAATTGAGCTGATAAACCTTGAGATACTTGCTGCCT
>JAGUWT010000137.1 GCA_020062205.1 Thermodesulfovibrionales bacterium | reverse complement strand
CCGAGCAATACATTTTCAAGAACAGTCATCTGGGGAAATAATCGAATATTCTGGAATGTCCTTCCGATACCGAGATTGAATATTTTAAAAGGAGCAAAATTAGTGATGTCTTTCCCTTTGAAATAGATTTTGCCTGCTGTTGGCCTATAAAAACCATTAATGATATTGAACGTTACTGTTTTCCCGGAACCATTGGGACCTATCAGAGCAGTAATAGTTCCTTTTTCTACTCCAAAAGACAAGTCATCAACAGCCTTCAGCCCGTCAAAGATTTTAGATAGATTTTTTACTTCCAGTATTGCCATTTTCTCATCAACTCATTAACTCTTTTATTTACTAAGGAGTTCAAAAGTAAGGCCACATTGCTTATGTTTCCGTCATTCCCGCAGTTCTTAAGCGGGAATCCAGTCTTTTCTTTGGTTTTCCTAGATTCCCGCTGGAGTTTATCCCGTACCCCGATACGGGGCAGGAATGACCAATTATGAGACTTTACTAATGAATTCATTATTTGAACTTATATTCTCCTATTATTCCCTGAGGCCTTTTAAGCATCAGAACAATTAAAAGAAATCCATAAATCATCTGTCTGAGTGGGGCTGCTATTGAACTTGGCATACCTAAGAATCTCAACATCTCAGGGAATATAACGAGTATTAAAGCACCAATAAAAGAACCCTTAATGCTCCCCATTCCTCCAAAGACGACCATGAGAAGAATTGCTATTGATTCCATTACAGTAAAGCTGGATGGATCAATGAATGTTATATAATGGGCATAAAGGCTTCCTGCGATTCCTGCAAAAAATGCTCCCACAACAAAGACAATAAGCTTATAGTGGTTAACATTTTTCCCGATCGATAGGCTTGCGATTTCATCCTCACGGATGCTCTTCAGGATTCTGCCGAATGGTGAGTTTGCAATCCTATTGATTACAAATGCTGTAAAGATTACAAAGAGAATAACCAGAATCAGATATGCCCATACAGGCTGAAGCTCAAAGCTTAATATAGAAAATTTTGGTATCCCGGGCAACCCCATTGGCCCTCTTGTTAAATCAACCCAGTTTTTAGAAACAGAATAGACAATAACCCCAAATCCAAAGGTTGCAAGAGCAAGATAATCCCCTTTCAGCCTTATGGAAGGAAATCCGATGACAAGTCCGAGTAAAGAGGCAATAAAGGCTCCGATCCAAAGTCCAATCCATGGAGATATCCCATAATTTAGAGCAAGGAGACTTGATGTATATGCCCCGACACATGCAAAGGCTATGTGTCCAAGTGCAGCAAGTCCAGTAAAGCCTACAATTAGATTCAGACTGAGGGTTAGAATAATATATATGCCAGAGATTATTAATATATGAAGAAAATATTCCATTTATTTTCTGAGTTCGTTAAATTCTTCAATCGTAAGACCTATATCAGAGAGAATTGATTTGAAGGTTTTTCGTTTTAATATCTTTCCTTTATGGATTGGGACATTAGTTCTTTTCTTGTCTGCATCCCGATAATAAATAGCATGGCTGCTTCCTGACTGTCGTTTAAATCTAAAGCCTACTTTATTCAGAACCTTTATGACTTCGTCTGAGGTAACAGCAGGGAACTTAGGACTCATACAGCTACTTTCAGTGTTGTAATAGTTACATCGTCTTCAGGTATTAGCTCCCCTTCTTGTTTATAATCCTCTACAAAGGCATCTATAGCTGCCCTCATTTCATTCAGAGTTTCCTCATATGTCTCACCTTCAACATGACACCCAGGGAATGCAGGACACATTGCAAAATAGCCTCCTTCTTCACAGGGCTCAATAATAACTGTGAACCTATATTCTCTCTTTACATCCATCTCAAGGCCTCCTTATGTTTCATAAATATTTTAAAAATATTATAACCTGTCCTTATCTTTTCTATTACCTAAAATCCCCTCCGGTTTAAATAGTAAAAATATGATTAACACAGCAAAAGCGATTGTATCCTTCCATCCTGCCTGTATCTTCCATATTCCAAGGTTTTCAACAATACCAAGAAAGAACCCTCCCAAGACTGCACCAGGGATGCTTCCGATGCCTCCGATTATCGAGGCGATGATACCTTTCAGGACTGCATTCATGCCCATTGTTGGCTCTATGTTCGTCTCAAGGGAGATCAGGACGCCCGCCATTCCTGCAACTGCAGAACCAATTCCGAAGGTATAAAGAATAACCTTCTCAGAATAAATCCCCGACACACTCGCGCCAATTGGATCATCCGCCACTGCCCTGATTGCTTTCCCCATCTTGGTCTTATCCACAAGCAACCAGAGGATAGCCAACAACAAAAAACTAACAGCTAAAATCAATATCTGAATATCAGTTATAACAGCGCCACCTAAAATTTGATGCCCTTCCTTAACAGGCCCTGTTCTTAAAGTCAGTATCTGTGCTCCGTAGAGAAGTTGGAGGAAATTTTGAATGAAGATAAATACTCCAAAAGAGGCAATTAGAAAAACGAGATTAGGTGCTTTGCTCTTTCTTAAAGGGAGATATATTATTCTGTCAATGACTATGCCGAGGATGGCCGAAAGGATTGAGGCAAAAAAAAAGACAGAATAGGATTTATGCCTAAGGATATCGAAAGGCTATAGGCGAAATATGCCCCTGCTGTATAGACAACACCGTGGGCAAAGTGAAAGAAGCGGACTGTCTTATAGATAACCGTGAAACCGAGAGCTATCAAGGCATAAATACTGCCTGCGATAATGCCGTTTAATAATAATTGGTTAAACATTTATTCTTAACCTTTCGGGGTGGAGATAATTTTTAATGCCTCTATCCTTTCAAAATGACTCTTATTATTTGTTAAAAGAACAAGACTATGTCTTATACAAAGAGAAGCTATCATGAGATCAAAGTCGCCGATCATATTACCTTGTTTCCGTAATTTATTCCTTTCTTTTCCAAAAATTTTGCATACATCTTGATCAATAGGCAACACGGTAATTCCTTCAAGAAAGGTCTCCAATGCATCAAGACTTGCTTCATACTGTTTTGCACCGTATACACCTTCATAAAGCTCAGCAACAGATATTATACTTGTGCAAATGCCTAAAGCAGCAAACTTTTCAAGTTTTTTTGTAACGATCTCAACACCATTAAGATGGTCTATAATCCAGTCTGTATCAACAAGATATTTCAAAACTTCACCTTTGATCTCGTCGAGATAAGTCTATCTGAATAAATAGCATGCTTTAATTTTTCCACGTCAATAAGTCCCTTCCATCCACCTGCCGTTCTTTTTAATGCTCTCATCGTCTTCTCTTTCTTTTTACTTTTCAAATGGTCAATATATTCAAGCACTTCCTTTTTCCCCTCTTCTGGCAAGTCTTTCAATTTAGTAATGATTTTATCTTCTATAGCTTTTATAGATTCCATATCCCCTCCATTTTAGTCTAACAGCTAATATCCACCCTCCGCCTGTGAGCCGAATAAAAAAGCAAAGGCAATGTCCTTGCGATTTTCAAAGTAATCCTTTAATGCACTTATGTCTGAATCAGTAATCATCGAATCACATATTTTATATCCTTAAGATTATCTTCTTTGATTTCCATATAACTGCTTAAGGTTTTCTTGCTGATTTTAGGTTCAAATTTAATTTCAGAGATATATTCACTGAAAACTTCATCGGTTTCCTCCTCGCCTTCGATAACAAGCCATCCGAAATTCCCTTCCCCCCAATGAACAAACCGATTCTCTTCAAAAAACACCCGTCTGCCCTGTCGCAGATAGAATCTTGCCACTTCTCTTAAAAAGGCGATATAGCAATCAATGAGTTTTTTTTCAAGGCTGTCAAATTTCTCTTTTGTTTCTTTGTAAAGAGATTTAAGGTTTTGCATTAAAAATGTAATGTCTTTGCGGGATTTAAAAGATCTATTTCGCAACCTGCAAAAGTCTCATTCTCTCTTCCAGTGCCTTTAGGTCATATTCCTTTTCAGCCCTTCTTACCCGAATCTCATGAAGACCAGCCATCATATCATCCACTTCCCCAAGAGAATTAGTAAATTCCTTAGCAATCTCATCCCTAACCTCTACTTGATAAAACTCACTAAAATAAGGCATTTTTATCCTCCTTTATATCATAGAGGGTCTCTGAACCTTTTTAATTACCAGATAATCCTTTCCGCTGAACAAAAAAAGCTCATCATCAAGCTTCAAGCCTAATGACTTTTTTATCTCTTTAAGAAGTCTTGAATCGCCTGTTTTATCTAACTTTAAAAGTTTATCCATTTGCCCTTCCTTTTAATAATTATTCCTTTACCTTTATCTAAAGTCTCCAGCCTATAGTCTATTGTCTCTGGTCTATTTATGGTCTACAGTCTATATAGTATCCTCGCCTGAGACCCGAACAAAAAAGCAAAGGCAACATCCCTGCGGGACTCAAAGTATTGTTTCAAGGCTTCAATGTCTGAATTGTTAATCATTGCTTTCATACTCATTAACCCATAAACTCACCAACTCATTAACTCATCAACATTAATTAATAATATAGATACTGCTTGTAATTATGCCGTTTAAGAGAGGTTGATTAAACATTTATTTTTAAACCGCCTGTTGTGCAATTTCCCGCACATGTAATATCTCTTTATTAGTCATTAATCTAATATCATCTAAAGTAAGCGTAAGAACTGCAATCGTCCGCCCTTCGGCAGTTACAAATTCAACCTCAAAAGCACTGCCATCGGTGTAGCAATGCACTACCGCCCCTATATCACCCCGTCTTAGGCCATATTCTTCAATATCATGTGTTAAGACAACTGTATCTAATTCTCTAATCATACTATACTCCTAAAGAACATTTTCTCTTGTCATCCTGAACTTGATTCAGTGTTTCTTGTTTTCTTTTGCTCTAAGATTCATTTTCCCACTATTTTTGCAATTTGTAAAATGTGTAGACCTGAACCCTCAATTCCTCCAATCCCCTCATAGTTTGTCAGAGAGTGCAGCTATACGATCTATCCTCGTATAAGTTGCTTAAATTGACAACGTCCCCTATCCCTCATTCCTTGATTATGTTGTCAATTTTGTCTAAAACTATCTTATCCATATACTCTTATTTTGTAGCTATGGCAATAATTCTTGGAGAATCATTATTGAATATATTACACTGAAAATCACCATAAAACTCAACAGCATTGAAGCCAGCTAATGCTAAGAGTTTTCTTAATTCATTTATATTATAAATTCTTATTCTAAAAGTATATTCTTTAACTTCCTGACAATCCAATATTTCATAGGTGTATCTGCCGCTATATATTCCAGTATCTGAGTCAAATTGCGCATCCTTTGTAAATTTTATATGTCCTTCTTCATTTTGTTGGTGTATTATTTTGTCGGCTTTACCAGAATATTTGTTTATCTGATCCAATAGCAATTTACCTTTATCTTTTAAGGAATTAAGAATACTTTTCAATACTTGAAGATTATCTTCATCTTTATCAAAATATCCAAACGAAGAGAATATATTAATTACTTTATCAAATTCAACATTGAACGGTAAAAACCTCATATCACCCTGAATAAATCTAACGTCAACTCTTGCCGCTACAGCATCAGCCTTAGCCCTTTCCAATAAAATATTCGACAGATCATAACCCACAACGGTATAACCCCTTTTGGCTAACTCGATACTATGTCTACCATAACCACAACAGAGATCAAGTATTTTATCACCTTTTTGAATTTTAAGTAGATTTTCTATATAAGAACCTTCTTCTTTTGTATCTCCATGACCATCAAATTTAATGTAATACTCATTAAATATATGTTCATACCAAGCCATACAGATGGTTAAAAACAGCTCCCTTCGACTTTAATTTTCAAAAGTAGAAACAATATCCGCAAGATCAAATAATAAATTTTTAATTCTCTGATTTTTAATTTGTTTCAGACTTGCTTTTGCTTCTTCAGAGAATTGCTTGACTTTCCTTATCGAATATTTAATTGAACCAGATTCATATAATAACGTTACTATCTCTTGAGCATCTCTATCAGATATCTTATTCTTTCGATATATAGTATGTAGTCGTTCTTTAATTGGGTTGGGTGCATTTAAAAATGCATGTACTATAGGAAGCCTTTTCTTTTTTCTCTTTATATCACCAGCGAATGGTTTACCAGTAAATTTTTCTTCTCCAATTAAATCAATAACATCATCTCTAATTTGATAAGCATAGCCTAAGGATAACCCATATGAAGAAAGGGAGTTCACTAAATTTCTTGATATGCCTGCCAACAATGCACCAATTGTAATCGGTGATTGAATAAATAATGCCGTGGTATTTCTAATCATATCAAGATATTCTGATTCTTTAATAATATTTTTTTGTTCATACTTTAAATCTAAATATTGGCCGATGCAAATATGTCCATAAGTATTTTCAAATAATTCCAATACCTCAAGAATATTTTTCAAATTTTTATTCTCTTGAACACTCTGTATAAATATTGATGTTGATAGAGATTTCAGAATTTCTCCAATTAATATTGCATTTTTAGTACCCCATTTTTTACAAGCAGAATCTCGTCCGTTTCTCGTAGCCGATTCGTCTAAAATATCATCAATAATAAGGGTAGATATTTGCATGAGCTCTATAGCAGAAGGAATAGGTAATATAGCTCTAAAATTTTCTCCCTCAATTTCATATCCCATTCTTAATAAAAAAGGTCTTATTCTTAGACCAATATCCTTTAGGTTATAATTTATCTTGCTTTTCAAATCTTTGTACTGACTTAAGTGTTGTGAAATTAGTCTTACGAGAAGAGGATTAATTAAAGAAGTGGTTTTATCAATTTCTTTTTTGAGGATTAAAGCATTCAAAATGTTCTTGCCATTATGAAAGTTTTAGTAAGCTCTTTATTTCTTTATACTCGATTTAAGTTTTTTCTTTTTATATTTAATAATCAATTGTCCCATTTTTAAGCCTTTCCTTGGTATTCAATGGTGATTTAGTCGTGGATATTATAGCCATGTAACAAATTCAAATCTACGAAAAATATCTGAAAATTCTGAATTTAAATCTTCATTTCTAAATACAAATCTAATTTTACATTTGTCTTCAATTTTAGCTTTTTCAGATATTTGTCCTGCATCTAATATCCATGTTCCTTCGTCATTTATAAACCTTACAAAGTCTTTACAATATTCTTGTCTATGCATGCTTTTAAAAGTTTCTGGGTTATAATAGCCAATTTTAATTCCGTTATCTTTATGCTTCTTGATTAATTCATTTTTTCGACCGTCATTGTCAAATTCATCTTTCTCACAAAGGAAAACTCTATACATTTCTATACCAGGATTCTCCTTCTTTTTCTTAACCTGCATTTCAAAATATTCCATGTATAAAGGCGTGTTCAACCAGGTAGTAGGAGTAAGCAAGCTTGTTGCATAAAACTCCTTTGTACATTTACTCAATGAACTTTCTAAAAAACGTACATATTCAGAAATAAATATGTTTTCACCCGTGCCTATTAAGTGGCTTATGCTGTCGTCTGCAAATTCGGAAAAAAGAGAAGATACCGAGGGACGCTCTATTTTTATATTGATAAAGGCTGCCCTTTTCTCAATACATGCTTCAAGTTTTTCATAATCCTTTTTGATGTGTTTATGTATAGAAGGTATGGTTTCGTGAATTGCTCTAAAGAAAAGAGAAGCAATAAAGCCTAACGCACCAAAAATAAATCCCAAGACAGTTATTACATAAGACTTAGGTATTATTTTTGACGCATCGGCAGGCCAAAATTCACCTATAATTGCCCCAACAATAAAAAATGACAGAAAAAAACCAATTTCAAATAAAGTAACTCTTTCCTTTACTTTAGTAAAAAACTTTCTAGTTTTTCCCATCTTTTAACCAAGAAAATTTTCCATTTTTGATAGTTTTCATTTCTATCGGCTTACTCACATCCCCATTCTTATCAAAAGTCATTACCCCTGAAGCACCATGAAAATCTTTTATCATCATTAGACCTCTTTGAACATCTTCGCCCTTAAAGCCTTTGCTCAGCCTTACTGCTTCAGCGATCATATTAACGGCATCGTAGCCTACATCACATGTAATGCCAGGATCTTTACTATATTTGGCTTTATATGAATTCAGGAATTCACTAACTGCTTTATCACTTTTATTAGGTTCAACCGGATATGGATAGATCACACCTTCAGCCGCTTTGCCAGCTAATCTAATAATATTAGGATCTTCAAATGTTACAGTACCAATAATTTTTGAATTAACTCTTAATTCAGAAGCCTGTTTTAAAATTAAGGAAATTTCTTTTGGATATCCTACTAAATAGATCACCTCTGGTTTCATATTTTTGATTTTCGTTAATTGTGTTTTATAATCAGTGTCGCTTTGACCAAAATTTTCAGAAATCAGTATTTTCCCCCCTAAGTTTTCAAACTCTTTCTTAAAGACGCCTTCTAGTCCTTTCCCATAATCATTATTTATGTATAAAATTGCAGCATTCCTAAATTTCAATTCATTTTTAACAAAATTAGCTGAGATTTTTCCTTCTAAGTCATCGGAATTCCATATTCTAAATATATAATCTCCAGCTTCAGATATTTTAGGTGCGGTTGCACCAGTAGACAATAAAACTACTTTATTCTTTTCAGCTATCGGTGCCATAGCCAAAGTAACAGAACTCATGCTATCGTCAATTATTGCGGGAACTTTTTCAATATCTATCAATTTTTGTATTGCCGAAACCCCGTTCTGCGGAGTTCCTTGTGTATCTTCATAAAGAATTTTAATTTTCTTCCCATTTATTCCACCAGCATTATTAATCTTATCCACGGCGATATCAATACCATTTTTTGTATTATTACCCCATTCAGCCGCATCGCCCGTCAATGGCAAAATTGCCCCTATCTTTATCTCCTTCTCCTCTTTCTTTGCACACCCGAAAGAAAATACCATCAGTGAAGCTATGAGGATTGAAATTACTGCGAGGATTGCAGAGGATTTATGATTGATTCTTTTCATTCCGTTAGACCTCCTTATATAAGAACTTACTATCAGGTTGCTTTTTTCTTCTTTAATTTTTCCGATTCTAAAGTAAAATCAACCATCTTAACCTGAGGTATCTTAAAAAGATTACTCTGAGCTTGATAATCGCGTACATTTGTCTGTTCCAATGGACGGCGCACAGATTCCGGCGCTACACCAGCTTTCAATGCATGCATAACACCAACGGCTTCGAGATAGTTCTCAACAATAAAGAGTTTGCCCGGAGCAAAAGGCAAATCTTCCAGTTTGTTCTGCATCCGGTTTCTATTTTCCTTTACTACGATAACAGGAATTCCTTGTTCCAAAGCAGCGAGCGTCGGAAGACCAACACAGCCATCTGGAATAACAAGGCAAGATATATCCGCAGCACTTAGAACGCCATCCTGACCAAATACAGACTGGTTTGTTACGATCCTTGGACTCTTATGAAGTCCTTTAAGTATGCTATGAAGAAATGTCACGGAAACAACTTCTGCAGCTTTTCTTGGATCGATCACTCCTAAATCTAAGTCAAGAATTTCTCTAGATTCAAGCATAGGTGAATGTGCAGATGGTATATCGAACATAAGAGAAATAGCGTGGGTAAGCATGGCCTCTACGCCTCCCCATGGATTGATGGTATCTTCAAGATAATAATCTCTATGGAAATTTTGAGGTACTTTAATAACCGATGATAATGCAATTGCATCATATTGAGATTCATAATTGCTTAATATCTCACAAAGCCTTTCAAAGTGGTCAATTCGCCCAACGGCTCTACACGAACTCGAATAAAGAGAATGCATCATTATTTTATCTTCCATCATGATGACAGCAGGGCAATCGAGCCCTAAAGCTGCTCTTGCAGCCGACACTGCATTTATAGCTGACTCATAGAAAAATTTATCTTCATGTTTATCTATTACAAGAATTACTCTGTTGGAACGTACTTTTTGGAGTCCTAATGTACCCATTAAAAGACGGGTAATGACACTACCTTCAACATACAGTCCGTTTTCGGGGAGCTCATTAATATCCGAAGCATTGACAACATTAGGATGAGTAACGAGATTGTCACAAGCTGAGGCCAATAATCTTGCAACAGGCCCAGCATCGCCTGAATGTCCTCCTATTTCAGCACCAATCCCTGTTGGTACAAGTAAAACAGCATTGAAATTTCCAACATTCTCAAAATCTCTTTTCTTAAAATCAAAAATAGAGTTTATCGAGGATATTAGATATTTGTCTATATCTGAAAGGATGCCTAATTCACAGTGATAATTTTTATCGTCAGTCGTTGTTACCACAAAGCGAATAGGTATTTCACCTGAAGTTAATTTATTTAAAATATCATTGGAAAAGTATTCCAATAATCTTTTATGGTCTTTAACTATGGGAAGTGTTATTTCTTTTTCATAAAGATACATATCATAACCTCCATTTCGCTATTCGATTCAAATCCTCTCTATAAAATGAGTCTTACATTTCTTAGCAGCAAACCACTCTCTTGTAAGTCGTTCGGCAATTTTTCTGTCAAAAGGCTTACAAGAAAAGATGTTAATGTATACGGCCTCTAGTAATTCTAATGTATGAATAACAATCGTGCTTGTTAATATAAACTGAACAGCAGAAGTTCCTTTTGTTAATGGTGACGTTTGCCTTTCCTCGGGTGGAACGCCCACATCGTCCCAGAAATAAAGTTCGCATCTTTCCATATCAATTGCTTTGCAAATTTTGGCAAAATATTTCCGTAGACCTGTTCTGGTAAACGTGGATACATCACAACCGTGTAAATCCATAATTAATTCAAATCCGTAAGGTTTTTCTATTTTGTCCGTCACGTTTTCTCTGTCGTGCTGCGTATACGTTCAAAGACCCACTCAAATGAAAAACCCGAGACTATCCCCCAAAATATGGAAAGACCTTTGTCCCTCAACATTGGCAGTTCTAAATTCGGGAAAAACATACTACCTTTCATAAGCTCTCCTGCTATCATCGAATATAAGAGGATGCCAGCGACAAGTCCAAGACCCACTCCAAGAATTGCACGTCTGACCTCTTTCTTGCCCTCAGTATTGCCGACCTCAACAAGGTCAGACTTACGAAGGCTCAATAAGACGCCGGTATTCGCACCTGCGATTCCGAGCAGGCCCCAATTGAAAATACTTAGATTTTTTTCGCAAATACCAGGGTGAATAAGTGGAAGAACGCCCATTGCCAGTAGGACTGGAAGAATTGCAACACCGACTATTGTCAGCGCACGAACTACCGCTGACCCCTCGGCCCAGTTCGCTTTATAACTTGCCACATATTCCAGCAGGGAGCGCGTTTCTGCTCGCAGCCTCTCTGCAGCATCGTCTTGTTTCTCCTCTCGGTTTTCTATATCTTCTTTTTTCTCTTTAATCTTGTCTATTTCATCGATGGCCTCATTGATCCGCACCTCCCAACGATTATACTGTTGCCAATCCATCCGATACGCGCTATCCTCCGCATATTCTCCAAGGTCAGCCAGAAGCGATTGAACCTGTGCTTTGAGGTCATCTACTTTCCAAAAATCAATAAGCATTTGACTAATAGACAGGACTTGATAATCAGTCCATCCTTTGGGACCGAGCTCTTTTAAACGGATTACCTCTCGCTGTAGGTCGTCTTTTAACCGCTCGAAGTCCTCAGGTAGTTTTCGTGGCTCGATCAAGCGGGGTTGGACTGTTTCAGCCTCGACAAACATAGCTTCCACTTCGCTTCTATCCTCGAGACGTGCGTTATGTTCAACAATCTTATGACGGATTACTCGGTCAATGATTAGAACGGCACCTAAGAAGGCAAGAGCAATGTATGTGAGACATAGGCTGGATAAAAATAGTTTTCCGAAGCAAAACTGATCTATTAAAAATACTAAGGGAATAAGAGCCATAACGTAAGAGGGATACAGAATCCATTTTTCCAATGGTTCTATCTCAGGAGGAAACAGATTCTTACTATCCATAGAGCCCCTTTTCACAACCCCTTGCGGTGGTGCATTTGGGGTCT
>JAGUWT010000067.1 GCA_020062205.1 Thermodesulfovibrionales bacterium | reverse complement strand
TGGATTCCCCGATCAAGTCGTGGAATGACATCCATATAAAACTGTAAGTTTATGGACAGACACTACATAGCGACAATTAGTGGCACGGGGAATAAAGAAGTTATTGAGAAATATATATGCAATCAAGGCAGGGAAAGGGATATCGAACAACTCAAACTATTTACACTTTGACTTGGACGCCCTGCGCTCTTGGCGCAGGGTTCTTCACTAAGATTTCTTTTTGTAGATTTTTTTCATAATTTCAGGAAACTGGCTTTTGAAGTCTGGATGTACCCTTCCAAGGAAAAGCTTGAGCCCTTTTATCTCATGCCTTAAATCCTCTATGTTCTTAATCGAATCATTTATCTCCTCTAACTTCTCTATTAATGTAACAAGTTCTTTTTCAATCAGATCAAAATTTTCCTTTGATGTCTTTTCTTTTTTCAATTTTTATTCTCCATTTGTTTGCTTTTTTCTTTCTTGCGACATTTTATAATGCTTTAAATACGCTCACCTCCTTAATGAAATATTATCTTATTCATAGCAACGGCGATATTATACCAGATATAAAATGAGAATTAAGCAAATACTTTGTTATTTTTATTATAATTATATCTAAATAATGAGAAAAGGCATATACATACTCCCCAACACCTTAACATTATGCGGAATGTTCTGTGGATTTTATTCAATCCTTGCAGCACTGAAGGGTGCTTATCTCGATGCTGCCTGGGCCATACTGATAGCCGATATATTTGATGGTCTTGATGGCTGGGTTGCACGGCTGACACACAGCACAACAAGGTTTGGAATAGAATTGGACTCTCTCTCAGACCTTGTAGCCTTTGGTGTTGCTCCAGCAGTCATGCTTTATACATGGGCACTTGCTCCATTCGGTCGGGTTGGATTGGCAGCAGCTTTTCTTTTTGTGGCATGTGGTGCACTGAGACTTGCCAGGTATAACGTACAGATGGGCTCAACAGAATCCAAGGCATTTACCGGGATGCCAATACCTGGAGCTGCAACGATTGTTGCAACACTTGTTATCTTCTACCATGAGGTATGGGAAACTGTACCAGTAAAAAATTATTTCATACTGATATGCACATTATTACTTGCAATGCTTATGGTCAGCACATTAAGGTACCATGGAGCAAAAGAGCTGAATTTCAGGGAGAGAAAGCCCTTCTGGATCTTGGTTGCTATAGTCATTGTACTTGTGCTGATCGTCATGCATCCACCCATAGCACTTTTCTTTTTTGCTATGATTTATTTAATTGGCGGTATCATTGAAAACATAATTCTCTATTACAGGAGAAGGAAACAAATACATAAGGCAGGTGTTGTTTGATGAGAATAATAAGGATATTTGATACAACGCTCAGGGATGGTGAACAGTCACCTGGTGCATCAATGAATGTTCAGGAAAAGCTGACACTTGCAAAACAGCTTGCAAAACTTGGTGTTGATATCATTGAGGCTGGGTTTGCATTCAGTTCACCTGGTGATTTTGAGGCGATAAAGATTATTGGCAGTGAAGTGGAAGGGCCCATTATATGCAGTCTTGCAAGGGCAAAGGAAGAGGACATTCAAAGGGCATGGGAAGCATTAAAGGATGCTCCGAAAAGAAGGATCCATACGTTTCATTCGACCTCTGATATCCACCTCAAATATCAGTTTCGTGTCAGCAGGGAAGATGCATTGAAAAGATCTGTGGAGATGGTCAAGCTTGCAAGAAGCCTCGTTGAAGACGTGGAATTTTCACCTATGGATGCAACACGAACTGATATAAATTACCTTTGTGAGGTTGTCGAGGCTGTTATAGAGGCAGGCGCTTCAACAGTTAATATTCCAGATACCGTTGGATACAGTATCCCGGTCGAATTCGGAGCCATGATAAAGGCAATCCACGACAGGGTTAAGAATATTAATGAGGCTGTAATCTCGGTGCACTGTCATAATGACCTTGGGCTTGCGGTAGCAAATTCTTTGTCTGCGGTATTGAATGGTGCGGGACAAATCGAATGTACGATAAATGGGATAGGAGAGCGTGCAGGAAACTGTTCCATGGAAGAAGTTGTCATGGCATTAAGGACAAGGCGTGATCTTTTTCATGCTGATACCAGGATAAATACCGAGGAGATAATACGCGGTAGCAGACTTGTGACAAAGATAACAGGTATTTCAGTACAGCCAAACAAGGCGATTGTCGGGGCGAATGCCTTTGCACACGAATCCGGTATTCATCAGGATGGACTTCTGAAAGAAAAGTCTACTTATGAGATTATCAGACCCGAAAGTATCGGCCTTTATTCTACAAAGCTTGTCCTTGGCAAGCATTCCGGACGACATGCATTTAAGACAAGGCTTAAGGAGCTTGGATACGTCCTTACTGATGAAGAGCTCAACAAAACGTTCGAACGATTCAAAAGACTTGCTGATCAAAAGAAGGATATTTTTGATGAAGATATAGAGGCATTGATCTCCGAAGATGTAACAAAGGTTCCGGAGGTTTATAGTCTTGTTGACTTATACATTGTTAGTGGCTTGAATCAGAAGCCAACTGCAGCAGTAAAGCTTAAGGTTGGAGAAAATATTATAGACAGGCTGGAGCACGGCGATGGGCCTGTGGATGCAACATATAAAGCTATTGCATCAATTACAAATACAAAGAGCAGATTGCTCAAATTTGAGGTCAAGGGCATTACCGGCGGAACTGACGCCCTCGGTGAGGTTATCGTCTCACTCGAAGAAGAAGGCAGAACCGTAAGGGGCCACGGTGCTGATACGGATATCATAGTTGCCTCTGCAAAGGCGTATATCAATGCGTTGAACAAGCTCGAAGCAAGAAGAAGATAAACGTCTCTATAAATTGGTTATGAATTTAACTAAAAATGCCCTGAAGGTGCTCAATCAAAGGTACCTCCTGAAAGATGAGGATGGTATCGTAAGAGAAACACCTGAGGGGATGTTTAAGAGGGTTGCAAAGACCATTGCCTCAGCAGAAGGTCTGTACGGTGGAAATCCTGAGGAATGGGAAGAAAAATTCTACTCACTCATGACAGATCTCAAATTCCTCCCCAACTCCCCAGCCCTGATGAATGCAGGGAAAGACATGGGACAGCTCGCTGCTTGTTTTGTATTACCTGTAGACGACTCAATGAACTCCATATTTGATACCCTGAAAAATGCTGCCCTTATTCTCCAGAGTGGAGGAGGCACAGGGTTTTCCTTTTCGAGATTGAGGCCGAAGGCAGATATCGTCCGATCTACAGGTGGGGTAGCAAGTGGTCCTGTTTCATTTATGAAGATTTATAACACGGCAACAGAGGTTATCAAACAGGGTGGGGCGAGGAGAGGGGCAAACATGGGAATTTTACGTATTGACCATCCTGATATCCTTGAGTTTATCAATATTAAGAGATCTAAAGGTGAGCTAACCAACTTTAATATTTCTGTGGCGGTGACAGATGTATTTATGGATGCACTCAGGAATGATGGAGAATATGAGCTTATTAATCCGCGAAGTAGAGCTGTAGTGAGCAGACTAAAGGCAAAGGTTGTTTTTGATGCACTGGTTGAAAGTGCATGGGAAACCGGTGATCCTGGCATCGTCTTTATAGACAGGATTAACAGGACAAATCCAACACCTCATATCGGGAATATAGAATCAACGAATCCCTGTGGCGAGCAGCCCTTGCTTCCCTATGAGGCTTGTGTTTTAGGTTCGATAAATCTATCGAAATATATAAAAAACAGTAACAAGTTACAAGTTACAAGTAACAAGTTTAAAACTGAAGACCTCGAACAATCAAACTTCTCGTCACTCATCACTCGTCACTCGTCACGGAGACATATTGATTGGGATTCTTTGAATAGAGATGTCAAAACTGCTGTGAGGTTTCTTGATAATTCCATAGATGTTAATAAATATCCAATTCCTGCGATAGAAAAGATGCACAAAGGCAATAGGAAGATAGGACTCGGTATCATGGGATGGGCTGACATGTTGATACTTCTTGGTATTCCTTACAATCACAAAAGGGCATTCAGGCTTGCAAAGGAGCTGATGAGGTTTATAAGAGACGCAGCAAGGACGGCATCTGTCGAGCTATCTGAAGCAAGAGGTGTTTTCCTAAATTTTAAGGGCTCTATCTATGATACACCTGACATGCCACGTGTAAGGAATGCAACAACAACAACCATTGCACCTACAGGCACACTTTCAATCATTGCAGATTGTTCGAGCGGGATAGAACCTCTTTTTGCTCTTGCGTATAAGAGGCTTATAATGGATACAGAGCTTTATGAGATTAATAAATACTTTTTTGAGATAGCTAAAAATGAAGGGTTTTTAAGTGAAGAACTCAGGGAGAAGGTTATAGCAAAAGGTTATTTGAGAGGAATGAAAGAGGTTCCAGCAAAAATCAGGGGTCTGTTCAAAACAGCACATGAGATCCCTCCAGAAGATCATGTAGAGATGCAGTCTTGTTTTCAGGAATATACTGATAATGCTGTTTCAAAAACCATTAATATGCCTTATAGATCAAACAAGGAGGATGTTGCAAAGGCAT
>JAGUWT010000184.1 GCA_020062205.1 Thermodesulfovibrionales bacterium | reverse complement strand
GTTCGGAATCGTAAAGAAAGATGCTGGACAAGCCAGCATGACAGAATAGTCAAAGGTATGTGACTTTATTTATGGTTTTATTAGTAAGAGGGGATTAAGGGGTGTGTCCTTCCCCTCTTTTTCAAAGAGGGGAGAGGGGAGATTTTATGTATCATAATTTAGTGCGTTTGTATTAGTTGCTTTTGAGGTAATATAATAATGTCTATAACCTTTGCTTAGAAATAAATCTATCTGGTATAATGAAACAATGTTTCTAAAGCTATTTTTAGTTGTGTCTTTCGTGCTGATCCCCTCCCTATCATTCGCATGGGGGCCTTTAACACATGTATATCTTGGGAACGAGATTTATTACTTAGGTGCGCTGCTGCCCGCAGGGGTTTTAAAGCTATTAAAAAAATACCGGGAGGATTATTTGTATGGCAATCTTATGGCTGATACCATCCTGGCAAAAAAACTTTTGCCTGCAGAAAAGAATACCCACAGTTGGGAAGTAGCACTGAGCCTGTTTGAATCTGCGCAGAAATCCTCTGAAAAGGCATTTTCCCTTGGCTACATGAGTCATCTTGCTGCAGATACTGTTGCTCATAACATATATACACCGAACAGTAAAAACATCGAGCATACGTTTCTTGAATTACGCGCAGACAGTCTCATTGCAAGACGATACTGGGCTCAAGCCGTGAGAATTAATAAACAGATTCGATATAGAAATGACATTTTTCTTGAGAAGTCCGTTGACCCTGCTATATTCACATTCAAGACCAATAAACGCATATTTAGGGGGATAGTTTTCTTATCAGTTTTTAACAGGGAACGATTCGGTAATTTTATCGACAGAAATCTTATCTTCTCAGTAAAAAAAGAAGATATCAAGAAGCTTCATGCAGAATCCATTGATAGAATGATTGATGTCCTCTGTAACAGAGACCACTCTGCTGTTCTCAAGAAAAATCCAATTGCACAATAAGATATTGGAGTCCTGTTTCAAACCCTTCTTTCCGCTGTTATTTCGATGACAATAGGTTAGTAGGACACTAATAACCTATTGATGGTATAATAGACACCTATTCTATTCAAACCCAAAGAGGGGTGCTTGAGATGGGAGAACTCGAAAAACTAAGAAAAGAGATAGATGAGATTGATAATCAGATACTTGAGCTCCTGAACAAAAGGTCTCATGTTGTTATTGAAATCGCTCATATCAAACGAAATGAGCATGCAAAATTCTATTCCCCTGAACGTGAGAGGGAAATATTAGAACGTCTTACATCCCTTAACAAAGGGCCGTTACCAAATGATACCCTGAAAGTAATATACAAGGAAATCCTCTCTGCATCCCTTTCCCTCGAAGGACCATTAAAGGTTGCATGTCTGGGACCGCTTGCTACCTTCACACATCTTGCAGCATTGAGACACTTTGGTTCATCTGCCTTGTTTGTGCCGGCTGAAAGTATCAAGGGTGTATTCGATGTCGTTGAATCTAAAAGGGCAGAATTTGGAGTTGTCCCAATCGAAAACTCAAATGAGGGTGTTATAAGCTATACGCTGGATATGTTCATGGACTATGACCTTAAGGTCTCTGCTGAGGTTATGCTCGAAATAACCCATAACCTCCTTTCAAAGAGTGGTGATAAGACAAAGATCAGAAAGGTTTATTCCTTTTCACCTGCAACTGCACAATGCAGGCGTTGGATTGCATCAAACCTTCCAAAGATACCCATTGTCGAAGCTACGAGTACAGCCAAGGCAGCAGAACTTGCAGCCCAGGATGATGAGGCAGCTGCCATAGCGAGTGAATTGGCTGCAAAGCTTTATAACTTAAATTTCGTCGAGAAAAGTATCGAAGACAGTAAGCATAACTTTACACGATTCCTCGTCATATCAAAGGAATTCCCTCCAAAGACCGGCAGGGATAAGACATCCATTATGTTCTCGATTAAAGATAAGCCAGGAGCCCTCTACGACATCCTTACTCCTTTCAAAAAGTCAAAGATTAACCTGACAAAGATAGAGTCAAGGCCTTCTAAGAGAAAGGCATGGGAGTATATCTTCTTTGTGGATATGGAAGGACATATAGATGACAAAAAGGTAAGAAAGGCTCTTGATAATATGAAAGATAGCTGCCTTTATCTTAAGATTCTTGGCTCCTATCCTCACGGTGGCTTTTAATGATTAAACCACCAGACTACATCTCAAGCATCAAGCCTTATGTCCCTGGCAAACCAATTGAGGAGCTTGAGCGGGAAATTGGCATCAGGGACTCTATCAAGCTTGCATCAAACGAGAACCCTATAGGCCCATCAATAATGGCCATTAAGGCTGTTTTAGAGAGTTTAATGAGTCCGGATCCTTCTAATAGCATTAATAGGTATCCAGATGGAAGCGGGTACTATATTAAAAAGGCATTATCCGAAAAACTATCAGTCAGTGAAGATGAAATAATCTTAGGAAATGGCTCGAATGAACTGATAGATATTGCTGTAAGGACATTTCTGCAGCCAGGGAATGAGGCGGTTGTAGCCAACCCATCGTTTATTATTTATGCTATGTCAGTACAGGCAATGGGTGGAATGCCTATTCAGGTACCTTTAAAAAATTACACACATGACCTTGACGCAATGGCAGATGCAATCACATCAAAGACAAAGATGCTGTTTATTGCAAACCCGAATAATCCAACCGGGACGATAAACAAAAAGGATGCATTCGACCGTCTGATGGACAGGATTCCTGACGGGATATTAGTTGTGGCTGACGAGGCATACTATGAATATGTAACAGATCAAGAGTATGCCGACAGCATGAAACATTTCAGGACTGGCAGAGATATCCTGATCCTCAGAACCTTTTCCAAGATTTACGGTCTTGCAGGCCTCAGAATTGGTTATGGGATTGCAAGGCAGGATATCATCTCGGAGATGAATAAACTCAGACCACCTTTCAATACAAATTCATTAGCGCAGAAGGCTGCTTTGTATGCACTCAAAGACGATGATCATCTGAGATACTCCCGTGAAATAAATGAAGAGGGCAAAAGATACCTCTACCGAGAGCTTGATTCCATCGGTCTGAAGTATGTCCCTACTGAGGCAAATTTTATCTATATACCCTTAGAAAGAGATTCAAACGTATTTTACAATACACTGCTAAAACAGGGCGTTATTGTCAGGCCTGTAGGCCCAAAAGAGATAAGGGTAACCATTGGTTTGCCCAAGGAAAATAAGAGGTTTGTTGCGGCACTGAAGGCAGTGAATAGTGAATAGTGAAAAATCCTTTAAAATTATCCACTAAGGACTGTTTACTACTCACTGAATAATTCCGGAGGAAAACTATGGATATTATCGTTTTAAAACCAGGCACATCTGAAGAAGATCTAAGACGCATTATAAAGAAACTTGAAGGCCGGGGGCTTAAGACAAATATTTCAACAGGTACTGAGCGTACTGTCATCGGCGTTATTGGTGACACCTCAAAGATAGCAGAGGAAGAAGAAGATGCGATACGGGTAATGCCTGGCGTTGAAGATGTCATGAGGATACTGAAACCCTACAAGCTGGCAAGCAGGGACTTTAAGGCAGAGGATTCGATTTTCAATGTAAGAGGAAAAGTTATCGGGGGTAAAAAGATACAGGTAATCGCAGGGCCATGTGCTGTGGAGAACAAGACTATGCTGATGACCATTGCGGAAAAGGTAAAAAATGCAGGGGCATCATTTCTCAGGGGGGGTGCATTCAAGCCTCGGACCTCTCCTTACTCATTCCAGGGACTCGGCGAAGAAGCGCTCCAATACTTAGCAGATGCAAGAGAAAAGACAGGCCTTCCTATCATAACAGAACTGATGGATCCGCGAGATATAGAGGTCATTTTAAAATACACTGATATCGTCCAGATAGGAGCAAGGAACATGCAGAACTTCAGGTTGCTCCTTGAGGTTGGTACATGCGACAAACCTGTTGTACTGAAAAGGGGTTTATCAGCAACCATTAAAGAATGGCTTATGGCTGCCGAGTATATTATGTCGAAAGGAAATCAGAATGTTATCCTTTGTGAAAGGGGGATCAGGACCTTCGAGACTGCAACCAGAAATACCCTTGACCTCAGTGCGGTTCCTCTCCTGAAACAACGTACCCATCTTCCTGTGATTGTTGACCCGAGCCATGGTGTGGGAAAATGGGATCTTGTTGCACCTATGTCAAAGGCTGCTGTAGCAGTTGGAGCAGATGGCCTCATGATTGAAGTCCATACAAATCCAGAAGAGGCAATGTCAGATGGAGAGCAATCATTAAAACCAGATGCCTTTCAAAAGTTAATGGAAGAATTAAAACCAATAGCCGCTGCTGTTGGAAGAGATATATGAACTCAAAATTAATGCGTTTGTATTAATAAAATACATTGAACCACAGAGAACACAGAGAAAAGAAAATAATGCATTTTAATAAGATAACCATACTTGGCGTTGGGCTGATTGGGGCATCTTTTGCCCTTGCAATGAAGAAATATGGACTCTGTAACGAAATCATTGGCTGCGGAAGGAGAGAAGGTAACCTGCAGAGGGCGAAGGAAAAGGGAATCATTGACGATTATCATATTGATCCTTCAGAAGCCTGTCATGGTTCAGACCTTGTGCTCTTTGCGTCTCCGGTTGGAAGCTTTCTTGATATTATTAAAAAAATCCGTAGTTCTCTGAAAAATGGTTCCATAGTAACAGATGTTGGAAGTGTAAAGGGGGGACTCGTTTTCGATATGGAAGCATTCATGCCAGAAAACGTCTGGTTTGTTGGTTGCCACCCGATAACTGGGAGTAACCGTTCAGGGATTGATACCGCAACAGCAGATCTCTTTCATCGTGCTAAGTGCGTTATCACACCCACAGAAAAGACTGACAAAAACGCCCTTGAAAAGGTTATTGCTCTATGGAAAACCTTCGGCTCTGTTATAGAGTTAATAAATCCCCACGAACATGACCGGATCTATGCATTCGTTAGTCATCTGCCTCATCTCATTGCGTATGCAATTATGAATACAGTAGCTGATAGAGACAGTTCATATCTGAAGTTTTCCGGACAGGGGTTTATGGATACGACAAGGATAGCATCGAGCTCCCCAGAGCTATGGCGTGATATCTGTCTTTTGAATAAGGATAACCTCCTTGAATCCCTATCGATTTTCAAAAACAATCTTGAAAGGTTAAGCCAGCATCTCAGGGCTTCTGATTCTGAGTCCCTGGAAAGGGAATTCAAGAGGGCCCGGATACTGAGGGAAGGTATTGGACAGAATTGAACTTACAAAGGCAAGATGGTTTAAAGGTGAAATTTCTCCTCCCCCTGATAAATCCATATCCCACAGGGCGGTCTTCTTCTCTTCCCTTTCAAAAGGTAAGAGCAATATAAAAAACTTCCTCAGAGCTGAAGATACAATGAGCACCCTTAATGCATTCAGAAAGCTCGGCGTGGAAATTCAGGAGATTGTAATCCCCCCATCCCCCCCCTTAGTAAAGGGGGGTAAGGGGGGATTTTCAGGCGAACTTATAGTTCACGGGAAGGGATTATATGGCCTTAAGGAGCCTTTTGATGTCATAAACTGTGGAAATTCTGGCACGACAATACGACTCATTGCAGGGGTACTTTCAGGTAACCCATTTTTCTCCGTCCTTACTGGTGATGAATCCTTAAGGCAAAGGCCGATGGCAAGGGTTATTACCCCATTAAGGCAGATGGGTGCAGAGATAATGGCAAGGGCTGGGGACAAATATCCACCCGTCGCAATCAAGGGGGGAAGACTCCATGCAATTAAATATACTATGCCTGTAGCGAGTGCTCAGGTAAAATCTGCTATCCTCCTTGCAGGGCTTTATGCAGAAGGAGAGACAGAGGTTATAGAACCCTTTCAATCAAGGGACCATACAGAACGGATGCTCCCTGCCCTTGGTGCAGAAATAACGGTTGAAGGCCTTCATATCAAGATTAAAGGTGGGACGGAATTAAGGGGTACAGATATATATGTACCGGGGGATTTTTCATCTGCTGCATTCTTTATCGTTGCAGCCCTTTTAGTTCCTGACTCAGAAATACTGATAAAAAATGTGGGAGTAAACCCAACGAGAACAGGACTTTTAGAAGTTTTAAAACAGATGGGAGCAAATATTGAATTAACTAATATAAGGGACATTTCTCTTAACTCACCCCTCATCACTCATCACTCGTCACTTTTTGTAGGTGAACCTGTTGCAGATATATATTGCAAAGGTGGGAAAGAACTCAACGCAGTACAAATAACGAAAGAAAAAATCCCTTCCCTTATTGATGAGTTTCCTATCCTGTGTGTAGCAGCAACTCAGGCTACAGGAATCACAACTATTCGTGGAGCGGAGGAGTTGCGTGTAAAAGAATCTGACAGGATAAAGGCAATGGCAACAGAACTCAGGAAGATGGGAATAGAAATTGAGGAGTTTGAGGACGGGCTGAGTATTAAAGGAAAGTGTGGATTGAAAGGTACTATTATAGAAAGTTATGGAGACCACAGGATTGCAATGGCGATGTCAATAGCAGCCCTTATTGCTGATGGGACAACGACGATAAATGGCATTTCATCTGTGAACATATCGTTCCCGGGATTTTTTGAAATATTAATGAGGCTAACAGAGTAATGGGCATCAGTGACCAACTACATTCATCTTATGACCTTACATAACATACTAAAATCTAAGGTTGCAGAGTGGAGAGATTCAGATTATAAAACAGAGTATCCAGTTATCTCTGAAATTCTCAACTTCAACTACGATTCTGAAACTCAAACCTTTCGTTTCTTACGAAAAGCCCAGTTTGAAGCCCTTGAAACTTATTGGTATTTAAGACTTATTGAAAAAACTCCACATGTCTTTGATTTATATAAAAAGTATTTTCAGGGAGAAGTGCTGCTGGATGTCTTGAATATTCAACTCACTGATGAGGATTGGAAAAGAATTGCCATCTCTGGCGGCGGAATAAGCTCGATATTGGAGAAAATAAGAACCGACGATGAATTTGTAAAGAAATATAAGCAAGAAGCCCTTAGAGAAACCCTTATCCTGACTTATCCAAGTTATATCCTTGCCTTGGCCATGGGGGCAGGCAAGACAATTTTAATCGGGACAATTATTGCAGGTGAATTTGCAATGGCTCTTGAAGAATCTGATAACACAAACTTCGTTAAAAATGCTTTGGTCTTTGCTCCTGGTAAGACAATATTAGGTGCATTAAAGGAACTTTCTGATATTCCTTATGAAAAAATTCTCCCGCCCAGATTATATAAAGAATTTATCACATCGGTTAAATTCACCTATACCAGAGATGGAGAAAAAGACATTCCTATAATTAAAGAAAGTAGTTTTAATATAGTGGTTACTAACACCGAAAAAATAAGGATTCAAAAGCAAACGATTACTAAATCTCTGATCAAAGATTTATTTGCTGACGCATCCCAAGAAGATGCAATAAAACAAGAAGTAGCCAATCGAAGACTACAAACAATTGCTTCCCTTCCTAATCTCGCTATCTTCTCTGACGAAGCCCACCATACCTATGGAATGGCACTTGGTGAAGACTTGAAAAGAGTGAGACAAACAGTTAACTACTTAACAGAAAAAACAAATGTTTTAGTTGTAGTTAACACCACTGGGACACCATATTATGGCAAACAAATCCTTAAAGATGTCATTTATTGGTATGGATTATCACAAGGGATTAGAGATGGAATCCTAAAAGACGTTAGAGGGAATATTGTTGCTTACCCAGAGGTAGAAGATAAACAATTTATCAGGGATGTAATTACTGATTTCTTTAAAAATTATAAAGATTTAAAAATTTACGATGAAAGTCCTGCAAAAGTTGCCCTTTATTTTCCTAAGATAGACGACCTACAAAATGCTAAACCGATCGTAGAGAAAACATTATTAGAAATTAGAGAAGACCCATCTATTGTTTTAGAAGTTCACAACGAATCAAAAGATGAGATAAAGGATCTATTTGATAATAGAATAAATGACCCATATTTGGCCTACAGGGTCTTTCTTCTTGTTAATAAGGGGACCGAAGGATGGAATTGTCCCTCTTTATATGCAACCGCTTTAGCGAGGGAACTTAAAGCAAGCAATAACTTTTGCCTACAAGCTGCATCCCGGTGCTTAAGACAAATACCAGGAAATAAACATAAAGCAAAAATATACTTATCTCGGCAGAATGTGAAAATTTTAGATTCTCAGTTAAAAGAAACCTATGGTGAGACACTTCAGGAGCTAAATTTAGCATCACCGAACCTTAGAAAGGAAAGATTAATCTTAAGAAAGACGGAAATCCCACCAGTACTACTTAAAAAGAAAATATTAAAGGTTATTCCTCTTGATAAAAAAGTAGATTTTGAGCGGGTAGAAATTCAAAAACCAGAAATTAAAACTGAAGAATATAAAAAAACTATTTATGATTTGAAAGACATTCTTGATAGAAAAGGTGTGCTAATAACCCAAAAAGAAGAAAAATTGATAATAGAGGAGGACTTTGTTGATGCTTATTCCTTTGCTGTTGAACTTTCATCTCTATACAGATTATCGCTTATGGAAATATATGAAAAGATAAAAACTATGTATCCAGATGGAGAAATTCCAGAAAGCCACGCAAATGATGTTAAAAAACAATTGGAAGAAAAACTAAAAAATTGGACAATAACAGAAGAGGAAGTTGAAGTTGCCCTCGCTTTAATTAAGCATAAAGATTTCAATAAAGAAGAAAAAGAAGGAAAAACAATTTACACAACAGAAATTGTATATCACAAAGATAGAGAGAATCTTTTATTAAAATATGAGCCATTTAAAGAGCAAAACAAGGAATGGTATCAATTAGAATTGGATTTTGGATTCCATTACTCCCCATATAACTTTGACTCAAATCCAGAAAAAGATTTCTTTATTAACCTTTTGAATATGTTAAATGAAGACCCAGCAGATGTTGAAGATATTTACTTTACCGGGGCAATAACTGACCTTAACAAGACGGATTTTATCTTCGAATACAAAGGTAAAGATGGTAGATGGCATAACTACACGCCTGATTTTTTGATAAAAAAGAAAAATGGCAAGATGCTCATAGTTGAAATTAAAGCGGAGACTTACCGTGATGAAGCAAAGGAAAAAGCCATTAAAGAGATAGAGGGCTTAAATCCTGATAGGTTAAAATATGAAATCTTGATTACTGATAGAGATGAGATAGGATTTGAGAATATAAATAAGGTTAGAGAGGCAATTTATGAGTACGGGGGCAAAGATGCCAGAAAATAAACTCAAAATCACCCCTGCCAAAGGTAGACCCATGCTTCAATGGGTAGGTAAAAAGCCTTTAGATTATGTGAAGGGCTTTCCTGCCCAAATAGTAGAAGTTTTTGACCCAACCACCCGCCTGTCATTGCGAGGCGAAGCCGAAGCAATCTCCTACAATGAATTAAAGGATAATTGGCATAATTTACTATTTCACGGAGATAATAAAGATGTCCTTGCAACACTTTTAGAGTTAGGATTTAGAGGGAAAATTGACTTAATTTATATTGATCCACCATTTAAAAGCGGTGCAGATTATGTGAGAAAGGTTGAACTGCGGGGGTTAAAGAATTTAGGGCGGATAGAAGAAGATGAAGCTTCTATCTTACAGCAGACAATGTATTTTGATATCTGGAATAATGATACCTATTTGCAGTTTATGTATGAGAGGTTAATGTTATTAAAAGAGTTGTTAAATGAAACAGGAAGTATTTATGTGCATATAGATCATCGAGTCAATAGTTACATCAGATTAATGCTTGATGAAATTTTTGGTGCAGAAAATTTTCAACGAGAAATTATTTGGAGATTAGGATGGGTATCGGGCTATAAGTCAACCGCAAAAAATTGGATAAGAAATCATGAAACTATACTGTTTTATGTTAAAAGCAAAGAAAGCTTTATTTTCAATAAAGATTATGTACCCTATCCCCCCGATTATGAAAGATGGGGTGGACGTCCAAAAGGAAAAGGTTTACCAATTGAAGATGTTTGGGGCGTTTTTCCTCAAGAAGGTGTTACCTCATTACAAGTTGTAAGTTATTCGAGTGATTTAACAGATTTTCGAACCCAAAAGCCTCGTGGATTACTAAAAAGGATTATCAAAGCTTCTTCAAATGAGGATGAGATTGTCTTAGATTGTTTTATCGGTTCAGGCACAACAGCTATAGCCGCACAAGAATTAAATAGACGATGGATTGGTTGTGATATAAACAAAGGAGCAATCCATTTAACAAGTAGAGAACTACAAAAAATAATAAGTGAACAGATAAAGAAAAAGGAAACAAATTATCACACTTTTGCCATTTACAAGGTCAATAATTATGACTTACAACTTTTAAGAACCGAAGCGATAGAGCTTGCAGTCCAGCATATCGGTATTCAAAGAACAAGAACCGATAGATTTTTTGATGGAACCTTAGGAAAAAATCTTGTAAAAATTATTGATTTTAACCATCCATTAACCCTTCTGGATTTACAACTACTTAAAGACGAATTGAAGAAAAGGCCTGACGAGGATAGGGATATTACCATCGTTTGTCTCGGTAAAGAATTAGCGGCTGACTCATGGATTGATGAATGGAATAAAAAACATCCTGTGAACAAAATTAAAATAATTGAACTAAAGACAGATAAAAAATATGGAAGTTTCTTAATCCACAAACCAGCAGAAGCAAAAATAAAGGTTCTTCGCTCCGCTCAGAATGACAAACTGGCAAGAATAGAGATAAAGAATTTTATCTCACCAACAATAGTTGAACGACTAAATATTGACAATAAACTCTTTAAAGTAAAAATCCCAGATTTTAGAAGTATGATTGACACTGTATTGATTGACAATAATTATGATGGCAAAACCTTCCATATCATTTACTCAGATGTCCCAGAGAAAAAGGACGACTTAGTCAAAGGAGAATATGAGATCGAGATTCAAAAATCAAAAATAAAAGTAGCAGTAAAAATTATTGATATGCTCGGAGAAGAGGTCATAAATGTTTTTGAGGTATCGTAAATAGAGTGGGTTAAGGTGAGGGAGATCTTTCCGATGGAAAAATCTGATATTTTGGAAGAGATTGAAAACATCAGAGACCAGATTATAACTAAATATAAGCCTGAAATAGGAGGTATTAAAAATGTATAAACAACAAAATGTCGATTTATTAAAGCGCATCACAGTTGATCCTGCTGTAATGGTTGGCAAGCCAACGATTAGAGGATTAAGAATAACAGTGGAGCAGATATTAAAAGCCCTTGCAGGCGGGGTTACAGTTGACGAACTATTGGAGGATTACCCTGAACTCGAAAGAGAAGACATTCAGGCAGTTTTGCTATATGCCTCTGAACGTATTAGCGAAGAACAGGTCTTTGCTTTGAATACAGGGTAAATATTAATGCCTGAAAGTAAATTGAGATTTCTCGTTGATGTTGGAGTGGGGAAAAAGGTTGAAGTATGGCTGAAAGAAAATGGCTATGACGTAAAGACCGTAAGAAGTATTGACCCGAAGGCAAAAGATGCTGAGATACTCAAAATAGCTACAGATGAATCCCGCATGGTAATTACTATGGATAAAGATTTTGGAGAGCTTGTATTCAAATCTGGTAAGTTGCATGCAGGGGTCTTAATTTTAAGAATTGAAGATGCAAAAGGTAACGAAAAAGTAGAACTTATAAAAAAGATATTACAGGAATATGAGGATAAAATAAAGAACAGGTTTTGTGTATTTCAAGATGGTAGACTCAGAATATCCAGGTGAAATGGGTAAGGTTATAGCCATAGATGGGCCTTCAGGAGCAGGCAAGACTACCATAGCAAAATGCATTGCTCAAAGGCTTGGGTTTGATTATCTCGACTCCGGTGCATTATACAGGGCTGTTGCCCTCGCACTCAGGGAAAAAGGGATTGAACCTAGTGACTCAGATGATAAGATTCTAAAGGCTTTGAATAATATTACTGTTACCTTTAAAGATGGAAGGGTATTTTTGAAAGAAAACTCAGAACTCAGAACTCAGAACTCTAATCCCCCCTTACCCCCCTTTAATAAAGGGGGGCAGGGGGGATTTGGCAGGGATGTTTCAGAAGAGATACGGTCAACAGAGATTGATCACTACTCTTCAGTCTTTTCGGCGAAAAAGAAGGTGAGAGATTTTCTGCTCGACGCCCAGAGAAATACCGCTTTGAACAACGATCTTGTTATTGAAGGGAGAGATACAACAACGGTTATATTCCCAGATGCATGGATAAAGGTTTACCTGGATGCCTCTATCGAAGAAAGGGCGAAGAGACGTTATCTCCAGTTCAGCGAGAAGGGCATTCATATCAGTATGGATGAATCAAGAAAGGCAGTTATGGAACGGGATATGAGGGATTCCAGTCGAGATATAGCTCCCTTGAAAAAGGCACCTGATGCCTTCATCATTGATTCATCAAATCTTTCCATAGAGCAGGTTACAGAAAAAATACTTGAGTTTATAAAAGCTAAACCTTGAGTCATTTGTATCAGCTTTTCAGGATAATAATTTATAGCTTTATAAAGGTCTTTTACAGATTCGAGGTAATTGGTCATGAGAATGTCCCGGATAAAGGGGGAGTAATTGTGGCAGCAAATCATGTGAGTTATCTGGACCCCCCTGTTATCGGTGCAGCTTTAAAGAGGCATGTTACATACATGGCAAGGGAAGGACTTTTTAAGATTCCCATCCTCAAGACATTTGTCAGGCCATTCTCCATACCGGTAAAGCTTGGGAGACCTCAACCATCTACCATAAAGGAGGCTGTCAGGAGACTGAGACAAGGAGAACTTATTGTTATTTTTCCAGAAGGAGGCAGAAGTGCTGATGGAAGCATGCTTGACTTCAAAAGGGGTGTAGGCATGATTGCAGCTTTGAGCATGGCACCTGTTGTTCCAGCATGTATTGATGGCACAGAGAAGGCCCTCCCTGTAGGTGCACGTTTTTTCAGACCTGCAAAGATTAAAGTCATATTCGGCAAACCTATAGTAGCTGATCACGAAGAAACAGATAAACATTTTCAGGAGAGAATAAGCAGGGACATAATGGAAGCAGTTAAAAACTTAAAATTCGTGGTGCATAAGTGAAATTATGAAGATATTCGTTGCTCAGAGGGCAGGATTCTGCTTTGGTGTAAAGAGGGCTATAGATATTGCCCTCCAGATCGCAGCAAAGGGTAAACATAAAAAGGTATATACCTTGGGGCCCATTATCCATAACCCCCAGGTCGTTGAGATGCTCAAGAAAAAGGGGATCTTCCCGATAGAGGACCTGAAAACAAAGAAGGATATTAAGGCACTGATCATCAGAACCCATGGTATACCATTGGATCTCTCAAGAGAGATAATGGCAATGGGCTGTGAAATAATAGATGCAACGTGCCCATTTGTAAAAAAGGCTCAAGATTATGCTAAACTTCTTAGGGAGGAAGGCTACCATGTAGTGATCCTTGGGGAGAAGGATCATCCAGAGGTAAAGGGGCTGATGAGCTATGCCAGTGATGATGTCACAGTCGTCGATGGCAAAACACCTCTTCCAAGGCTCAAACGCAGGGTAGGCATCATTGTCCAAACGACTCAACCTCTGGAGGCATTAAAACGGGTCTTATCTGATGCTACAGAGCATGCAAAAGAAATAAAAGTATATAATACAATCTGTAACTCTACAGCCTTGAGATTAAAGGAGACACAAACGTTAGCCCATAAAGTAGATGTAATGGTTGTAGTGGGGGGTAAAAATAGTGCAAATACCACCCAACTTGCACGGTTATGTAATGCCCTTTCAGTGCCAACATATCATATAGAGACGTCCTCTGAGATCAAAAAGGGATGGTTGAAAGGAGCAAAGAAAATTGGCATCACAGCAGGTGCATCGACACCTGAGTGGATCATAAAGGAAGTCAAAGAAAAAATTAGAGATATAGGAGGATGATATTTTAGTGGAACTGGAAAACAATGAAATGGAAAGGCTTTATGCCGAGACCTTTCAAAGAATTCGAGAGGGGATGATACTGCGGGGACGAATATTAGCTTTTAAGCAGGATGGAGTGATTGTTGATATTGGGTATAAATCTGAAGGTTTTATACCTATAAAGGAGTTCTCAGAAGAAGATATGACGTCACTCCAGGTTGGCAGTGATATAGAGGTATATGTTGACGAGGTGGTTGATTCCGAAGGTATTGTAAACCTCTCAAAAGAAAGGGCAGAAAAGATTAAGACATGGGAACTCCTTGGAGAGGCATTACAGCATGGAACTCCTGTTGAGGGGAAGGTGGTTGGAAAAACAAAAGGCGGGCTCTCTGTAGATATATCCGGGGTAAGTGCATTCCTTCCTGGTTCACAGGTAGATATAAAACTACTGAAGGATTTTGATAGCCTCATCGGGAAGAGAATGCCATTCAAGGTCCTCAAGCTCAACAGTAAGCTTTCTAATGTTATTGTATCGAGGAAGGCAATCCTTGAGGAAGAAAGGCAGCAAAAGAAGGCTGAGACGATTGAGAAATTAAAAGACGGCATCTCCATAAAAGGGGTAGTGAAAAACATCACAGACTATGGGGTCTTTGTTGACCTTGGTGGAATAGATGGATTATTACACATATCAGATATCTCATGGGGAAGGATAAATCACCCTTCTGAAGTTTTTGCCATTGGAGATGAAGTAGAGGTTATTGTTCTGAAATACGGCGAAGAAAATGAAAAGGTGACTCTCGGTTACAAGCAGAAAAAACCAGACCCCTGGTTAACCGCTGCTGATAGATATCCGATCGGCAAAGGGATAAGAGGAAAGGTAGTAAGCATTACTGATTATGGTGCATTTATCGAACTCGAAGAAGGGCTTGAGGGACTCGTCCATATATCTGAAATAGACTGGCTCCCAAGGCCAAAACATCCTTCAAAGTACCTCTCCATAGGAGAGATGGTGGATGCAGTTGTTCTGAAAGTAGATAAGGAAGAAAGACGACTTTCTCTCAGCATAAAACAACTGAAACCGAGCCCATGGGAGCTCGTTGCACAGCGATACAAGGTTGGCCAGAAGATTTCTGGAAAGGTAAAGACCCTTGCTGACTTTGGAGTTTTTGTCGGTCTTTTAGAAGGGGTTGATGGTCTTATCCATATATCTGACCTTTCCTGGACAAAACATATAAAACATCCTTCAGATATTCTCAAAAAAGGACAAAAGGTTGAAGCGATTATCCTGAGTATAGAACCAGAAGCAGAAAAGTTGGCGCTCGGACTGAAACAGATCCAGCCTGATCCATGGTTGCATGATATTCCAGAAAGGTTTAAGCTGGGGTCAGAGGTAAAAGGCAAGGTACTGAGAATTACAGAATTCGGTATATTTGTCGAGCTGGAAGGTGGCGTTGAAGGTCTTGTTTACTCATCCGAGATTATCAAACCTGCATCAGGAAAGATAGAGGATGTTGTGAAGGAAGGAGATGAAATCTGGGTACGAATCATAAAGGTCGATATCGATGAGAAAAAGATAGGACTGAGTATGAGGAACCTCAAGAGAGGAGAGGAATGAAGAAGGTATGGCTGATCCTTCTCGGTCTGTTCATATTTCTCGTTCTTGTGAGCACCCTCCTTGTCATGCTGCAGAAAGATATCACTATCGGTGATCGGGTTGCACTTATCCGTATAGAAGGCCTTATTACTGATTCGAAAAATGTTATTGACGAGATCAAAGAATACGTAAAGGACCCGTCTATTAAGGCTATCATTCTGCGTATTGATAGCCCAGGAGGCGCAGTAGCCCCTGCACAGGAGATCTACGAAGAGGTGAGAAAGGCTACTGCAAAAAAGAAAATTGTAGTCTCTATGGGGACTGTTGCTGCATCTGGTGGCTATTATATAGCGTCTCCTGCAAATAAGATTATTGCAAACCCCGGAACGCTTACAGGGTCAATTGGTGTAATCATGGAAATACCGAACATAGAAGGACTCATGAACAAGCTCGGTATAAAAACAGAAGTGGTGAAAAGTGGAAGCCATAAGGATATGGCATCAGTATTTAGAGGAATCAGGAAAGAAGAAAGGGATATTCTTCAGAATGTGCTCGATAATGTACACTCACAGTTTATTAAAGCAGTTGCAGAAGGCAGGAAAATGCTCATCGATGATGTAAAGAAGATCGCAGATGGCAGGGTATTTACCGGCGAACAAGCACTGAAGGCAGGCCTTGTTGATGAGCTTGGAAACCTCGAAGACGCTGTACATACTGCCGCAAAGCTGGTTGGTATCAAGGGAGAACCAGTAGTTGTGACTAAAAAAGAAAAATTCTCCATACTGAACATATTGAGGGATAGATTCCCTAAAGAGTTATCTGATATGTTCCCTTCGGTAAAATTAAAATATCTCTTTGTACCTTGACATCTAAATCTTAATCTTTTAAGGAGGGGTCATGACGAAGTCGGTCCTCATAGAAAAGATATCAGAGAAGGTTGGTAGTCTTACAAGAAAACAGACAGAGATTGTTGTCGAAACCGTTTTTGATAGCATAAAAGAGGCTCTTGTGAAGGGTGAAAAGATAGAAGTAAGAGGATTCGGAAATTTCAGACTGAAGAACAGGCGACCAAGAAAGGCACGAAACCCAAAGACTGGTGACAAGGTGGATGTACCAGGGAAGCGAGTCCTGTACTTCAAGGTTGGCAAGGTACTCAGAGAGGCTTTAAATTCTAAATAATAAATGATTGAAGATACAATAGCTGCCATCTCTACACCCCTGGGTGAAGGCGGGATAGGGATTGTCAGGCTCAGCGGGAAAGATTCGATAGCACTTGTCAATAGAATTTTTTGCTCACCGAAGAATAAGTCTCTAAAAGATTCAAAATCACACAGGATTATCTACGGCTGCATAAAAAATCCATCAAATGACAGAGAGGTTGATGAAGTGCTTGTTACCATTATGCGTTCTCCCTACTCGTACACAAGGGAGGATGTTGTTGAGATAAACTGCCATGGTGGTATGATTACCCTGCAAAAGACCCTTGAACTCGTTTTGCGAGAAGGTGCACGGCTTGCAGATCCGGGAGAATTCACAAAGAGGGCATTCATGAATGGAAGGATAGACCTCAGTCAGGCAGAAGCTGTACTTGATCTGATAAAGTCAAAGACCGATGAGAGCAGACGGATTGCAATTGAACAGCTTCAGGGTGGTCTGTCTGAAAAGATAACCACATTAAGAGATCGGATGACAGATATCTGTGTCCATCTTGAAGCATATATAGATTTCCCCGAGGATGAAATCGTTCCGGCATCAAAACATGACATGTTAGAGACGATGGAAGACGTTGATTCAGAGCTTCAAAAACTCATTACGACCTACGACGAGGCAAGATTCTTCAGAGAAGGACTTTCAACGGCAATTGTTGGAAGACCAAATGTCGGGAAATCATCACTTCTCAATGCCCTTTTGAAAAAAGACAGGGCGATAGTTACAGAATCTCCAGGGACAACAAGAGATGTAATAGAGGAATATTTGAATATCAAAGGACTTCCCCTCAGGATTATGGATACAGCAGGCATACGTGATGTAGAGGACATTGCGGAAAAGGAAGGCGTTAAAAGAAGCCTGCAGAGCATAGAAAATGCTGACCTGGTGATTGCGATATTCGACAGCAGTGAACCGCTGATGGAAGAAGATTTTGAGGTAATTCTAAAGGTGAAGGATAAGAATACAATTTTTGTTCTGAACAAATGTGACCTTCCTGTAGTAATTAATGAACATTCTCTTTCATCCTTCATCCTTCATTCTTCATCCTTATTTTTAAGAATTTCTGCTACACGAGGAGATGGACTTGAAGTATTGAAAGCCAAGATTGTCGAGTCTTGTTTAAAAGACTGGAGGGAAGCAAGGGAAGGAATTGTTGTCACAAATCTCAGGCATAAAATTGCAATTGAACATGCTCAGGCTTCACTCAAAAGAGCCTTGTCTGCTCTGTTAGAAAGTCAACCCCTTGAAATAATCGCCCTCGAAATCAGGGATTCACTCGACAGGCTCGGCGAGATTGTCGGGGCTGTAACAACAGAGGATATCTTGGACAGGATCTTTAGTGAGTTCTGCATCGGGAAATAGCATATCGATATCATTGCAAATTACAAACCGTACCATGTAAAATTTAATGCTTTAACCGTGTGTTGAAAAGAGTTTTAGGAGTTTCTGTTTTTAACTCTTAACTCCTCACCTTGAACTCTTAACTAAGGTAAGCCGGTGTGGTGGAATTGGCAGACGCGCCGGACTCAAAATCCGGTGGGGGCAACCCCGTGTGGGTTCAACTCCCACCACCGGCACCATATTGTTGCTATATATATCAATGAGTTAGCTTTCTGAAAATCCTCAAAAAACCGTCAACAAACCGTCAACAACACCCAATTCAGTGGGATTTTTTTGGAGGCGGCGAGCGGATTTGAACCGCTGCATAAAGGTTTTGCAGACCTCTCCCTTAGCCACTTGGGTACGCCGCCATCTTTTAGTTCGGAGTTTTTAGTTTAGAGTTACGAGTTAAAACAATCTTTAAAAATCATATACTCCAAACTCATAACTCGAAATTCTGAACTGTTGTTCTGGAGCGGGTGGCGGGATTCGAACCCGTGACCCCAACCTTGGCAAGGTTGTGCTCTACCAGCTGAGCTACACCCGCATGTCTACACAGTTAAAAGT
>JAGUWT010000271.1 GCA_020062205.1 Thermodesulfovibrionales bacterium | reverse complement strand
TTTATCATTTCAGGAGACCGCCATCTCAAGGATTTAAAATCATATAAGAATATAGTGATAGTTGATCCGGGAACTTTTCTTGCAACAATTAAATTGAAAGGGTAATGGAGACAGGATTTCATAGAGAAGAGGATGACGATGAAAAGTAAATATACTATCTGGATTCCCTCCGGCATCTTTTCAAGCCATTATCTCTTAGAACGCCTGCCACAAACAGGATCAAAAATCTGGCCTGAAGATGAAGAAGTGTTCTCATACAGTTTTTAGCGGATGTCGTTAGTTCTGAGTATCTGATATGCTAAAATACACATAAAGAAGTCTTGATTGAAAGGGGTGAGGAAAATGACACGGTTAGTCGTAGAATCAAAAAGTGATTGGACAAAAAAGAAGATAGAGGACGCTATACATACTGAAACCGATTTGCTCAGAAAGGCAGTCCGGAGAATTCAGTCTAAATTACAGGACTTTGAGAATAAATATGGAAAGTTTGATAGAGATTCCCTTTATGGAAAAGTGGATGACATGGAGCTTATAGAATGGGAAGGCGAACTTGAGACACTGAAAAGATTACAGGCAAACTTGAAGTCTCTTGAGGAAATAACTTTTGAATATAAGTGATTATATTGCAGAATTAGAAGCTCTCATCAATTCCTCCAAGATAGTATCTTCATACAATTTAACCATTGACCGCAAAACAGCAGATATGGCCTTCGTCTCAGGGAAGATTGACTTCAGGGACGGGACAATACTTGATTCCAAAGAGTTTATAGAAGAATCCGAAGGCAACATAGAGAAATATAAATATGGCTATAATTACCGTAAAGGGTCAGATAATATTTTCAGATATGACAATGCCCCTGATCCTCGAGCAAAGGATATAAAAACATTCCCTCATCACAAGCATCTTAAAGATGGAAGTATTGTCGAATCCAGTCATGTCAAATTATCCGATGTCATCAGCGAAATAGAAGAACTGTTTATTACGTATAATGGATAAATGAAAACACTGACTGAAAATTTCTGGATAACCTCCGGCATCTTTTCTAACCATTACCTCATGGAACGCCTGTCGCAGATGTTAACCAGAGGAGAATAATTGAAAAGAGATCCTTTTTACCATCAAACCATTGAAGGACTAAAAAAGCCCCTTGATCGAGATTTGTTTGAGGAGTGTTGTTCTGATATTTTGCGTGCTGATTTCCCAACCCTTGTTCCTATTCGCGGTGGAAGCGATGCCGGCATGGATGGAGCAATTGCTGATGGAAAAGGGCTACCTTTCCCTTTGATATGTACTACTGGCAGAAATGTGATTGGAAATTTAACAAAAAGTATCACTTCCTATGTGAAGAATGGGGGTAAACGCCGAAAGGCTGTTCTTGCGACAAGTCAGGAATTGACGTCTAAGAAACGAAGGAATCTTGAGGCTCGCGCAAAGGATTTAGGGTTTACTCTGGTTCAGATTTACTCGCAAGGCGCTATTGCTGATAGACTTTATTATAATCAGCATTGGTGCAGAGAACTGCTTGAGTTATCAGGTGAGCCATCGCCGCTCTCAGTTGTTCCTTGTACTATAAGGCCTTTATTAGGCGATACATTAATTGGAAGAGAAAACGATATTAAGTGGGTCGAGGAAACAAAAGGTGACCGTTTGTTGGTTGGTCAACCAGGATCTGGCAAGACATTTCTTCTTCACATTTTTGCAAAGCGAGGGGGTGGACTTTTCGTAATCAAGAAAGACTGCTCTAAAATAGCGCCAGCTATAAGAACACAGCGCCCTAAAACATTAATAGTTGATGACGCTCATATGGACTCGAAATTCCTCACAGAGCTTCGTCAGCTCAGAGAGGATATCGGAGCATCATTTGAAATTATCGCAACATGCTGGCCAAATGCTCAACAAAAGGTAGCAGACTCTCTTAATCTGCCTTCTTCTCATATTCATACATTAGACTTGTTGACTCGTGATGAAATTGTTGAAGTAGTAAAATCAGCCGGTATACAAGGACCATTAGATCTCATACGTGAAATCGTTAATCAAGCTCAAGGCCGTCCTGGTCTTGCCGTTACCCTTGTATATCTTTGTCTTAATGGTGATGTTCAGAAAGTTGCATTAGGCGATGCACTGAGCGGATCAATACTTTCCACGTTTAAACCTTTGGTTGGTAAAAAAGCCAGTACAATCCTTGCTGCCTTTGCTATCGGCGGTGATTCTGGAATGCCGATTAAGACCGTTGCTAATTCTTTAAGGCAACCAGAAATAGACATACATAATATCGTAACTGAACTTGCTTCTGGTGGCGTCATCACAGAGATCAGGCAAACCAATACCCTCTCAGTAAATCCTGCTGCACTGAGATTTGCTTTAGTCAGGGATACCTTTTTTAAGGGGCCGACATCATTGGATCCAATGACATTAATTGAAAATGCGCGAGATTTGGCTCAAGTTGCTTTGACGTTGATTGGCGCCAAATTTAGAGGTGCTCATGTGCCGCCGGAACTACTCCTTTCAATACTTGAAAAAGCTCGTTCTGAAGACGCATGGAATCATTATACGTGGCTTGGTAAAGATGAAGCAAACATTGTTCTTGAAAGACATCCTGAGTTATTGATAAAAGTGGCTCGCCCAGCTCTTCTGAAGACACCGGAAAGAGCTATTCCTTTACTTTTAAAAACCGCTGTCGGAGATGAGAGACAGTTAAGCTCTGCAACGGATCATCCCCTACGTCTGATTAGTGATTGGATTAAAGAAAGTTATCCTGGTTCAGGTGAAGTTATTGGGCGCAGAGAAACCCTTTTGGGCGTGATTAAGGATGTTATTTCAAAGGGTGCGGACCCGAAGACTTGTCTCAAGGCATTGTCTTTTGTTTTTTCATTAAGACATGAACACCATACTTCTGACCCTGGGTTAGGCAGAACCATTACCTTTACTCATGGGCCCGTTACCCGTGATGAGGTAAAAAACATTGGAAAATTTTGGCCAGATGCGCTCTCAATAATTAGAAAAATAAAGAATCCTGACTGGTTGCTTGTCCTCGAAATAATACGTGAAATTGCTTTACCCGGAATAAGCAACACCTATGAGGGTTTTCGTCAAGTTAGAAAAGAAATAGTTGCTCAAATGTTAAAAGATCTTTTGTCTATGCCCAAAGTTGGCCCAGGCCTCTTACATCGAATAAAGGGAATTGCTCGGCAGTTAGAAATAAATCTTAGAATTGTACTTGATAAAGAATTTGAAATCATTTTTCCTTTTGAAAACCTTGATGATTGGCAGACAGCCCAGGAACGTCAAAGAAAGGCCGTAGTTAAATTAGCCGAAAAATGGGCAAAGTTATCCATTAATCAAGTTAT
>JAGUWT010000293.1 GCA_020062205.1 Thermodesulfovibrionales bacterium | reverse complement strand
TATATAAACAGAGGATATAGTATTTTCTTGTTATGAAAATAGAGTTGGGGATAGAAAAATACGCATGTTAGAAATATATCATGATGTTACCCAAACCATAGGGGCTACGCCTTTGGTCAGGCTCAACTGGATTACGGAAGGACTTCATGCAATGATACTGGCCAAATTAGAATTTAAGAATCCTCTGGGTAGCGTTAAAGACCGTATTGGCCTGGCTATGATAAAGGCAGCAGAAGAACAGGGTATTATTAACAGCAACACCTTGATTGTAGAACCTACGAGTGGCAATACAGGTATTGCTCTTGCTTTTGTATGTGCAACCAGGAAATACCGTTTAATCCTTACTATGCCTGAGACCATGAGTATGGAAAGAAAAAAACTCCTTAAACACCTTGGTGCAGAATTCGTCCTTACACCAGGAACAGAAGGGATGAAAGGAGCTATCAACAAGGCAAGGGAAATACTCTCACAGACCCCGAATGCTTATATGCCTGATCAATTCAGCAATCCAGCAAATCCTGAAATTCACCGCAGAGCAACTGCAGAGGAAATCTGGCGAGATACCAACGGTGGTATTGATATCCTGGTTTCTGGTGTAGGAACAGGTGGCACTATTACAGGGGTTTCAGAAGTAATAAAAGAGCGAAAGCCATCCTTTCAGGCTGTTGCAGTTGAACCTGCCGACTCCTCTGTCCTGTCTGGTGGGAAGCCTGGCCCCCATAAGATTCAAGGCATAGGAGCAGGATTTATTCCAAAAGTGCTGAATACAAAAATCATTGACGAGATCATCACAGTAACAAACGAACAGGCTTTTGAGACAGCAAGAGCTGTCGCTAAATGTGAAGGCATTTTATGTGGAATTTCCTCTGGTGCCGCTGTTTGGGCTGCTCTTGAAATAGCCAGACGTCCTGAAAATAAAGGAAAACAAATCGTTGTGATTTTGCCCAGCACCGGTGAGCGCTACTTAAGTACAGACTTGTTTAAAGAATAGCATCGAGAGATTTCAAATATACAATCTTCAGAAACCAAGGAAGAGGCTTTGAGTCAGGACTTGACCTGTCGAACATGAATAATTGATAATTGTCACTAATCAATGAGCTTCTCTGAAATAGATAAAATTATCTTTTTCGCTATTAATCATACCTTACAGAACAGCCTTTTTGACAGCATAATGCCCTTTATAACTAGTCATGCCTATCTTCTCTTTTCTCCGCTGTTCATCTTGTATTTTTTGAAAGACAAGAGAAAGGCATGCGTCGTTTTGGTTATTGCTTTCGCTTCCTTAGCACTTTCTGATTGGAGTTCCTTTACACTAAAGCACGTTTTTGAAAGGCAAAGGCCATGCAATGTACTTGATGGTGTCCATCTCCTTGTCGGGTGTAGTGGTTCTTTTTCCATGCCTTCAAACCATGCTGCAAATGCCTTTGCCTTTGCAGCGCCATTTTATATTTTGTTCAAAACAAGATTGAGATATATTTTTATTCTTGTCGCATTTCTTGTAGGTGTTTCAAGGATCTCTGTCGGTGTACATTATCCTTCTGATGTCCTTGTTGGAGCAGGAGTAGGTATTGCTGTAGCACTATCTGTTATCGGTTTATACCAGTGGTCATCTGAACGGTTTCAGGAAAAACCGTCTACTACGGTACTCTTTGTTTCCCTCCTGACGCTCAGTCTCTTCCGCATATACTACATCCAGTATGGGTATCTTGATGTAAGTCCTGATGAGGCACATTACTGGGAATGGTCGAGAAGGCTTGATTGGAGCTACTACTCAAAGGGACCGATGATCGCCTATCTCATATGTATCGGCACAGTTCTCTTCGGAGATAATGCCTTCGGCATAAGAATCATGGCTGTAATCTTTTCTGTACTCAGCAGCATTATTCTTTATATGCTCGGGAAAAGGCTGTATGATGAGCGTGTAGGATTATTTTCAGCTATCGTGTTCCAGATAGTTCCTCTTTTTTCTGCTTATAGCATTTTGTTCACTATAGATTCGCCTTTTATCTTTTTCTGGATTCTCTCCCTGTTCTTGTTTTATCGTTCAACGTTTAACGTTCAACGTTCAACAAATAACTCGGAACTCGGAACTCGGAACTCGGAACTAAGTTCAAACTCATCCTTCATCCCTCATCCTTCATCCTCCATAAATTGGCTTCTCCTTGGCCTGTCAATAGGCCTTGGCCTACTCACAAAATACACTATGGCATTCTTTTATCTCTGTGCCTTTTTCTTATTACTGGTATCAAAGGAACATAGGAGGTTGTTGTTTTCAAAAGGACCTTATATCGCTTTTCTTGTCAGTCTTATCGTATTCAGCCCTGTAATACTATGGAATGTAAACCATGACTGGGTTACATTCAGACACACTGCCGGTCACGCAAACATAGCAGAAGGCATTCACCTCTCTTTAAAGAGTTCCTTTGAGTTTTTCGGCTCACAGCTTGGCATAATAACCCCTCTTTTATTCATACTCATGGCAGTCTCTCTCTGGAGACGAAGAAGAGAAAGAGAGGGGGCGTTTCTTTTCTGGTTTTCAGTTCCCATCGTTGTCTTTTTCCTCTTGAAAAGCCTTCAGGGTAAAGTAGAGGCAAACTGGGCATTGCCAGGATATATAACAGGCATCATTGCCTTTTCTGAATTTTCCATAAAGAAGTTTTCTTCCGATGGCAGATTCAAAAAAACGCTCATTGTAACTGCAGTTATCCTATCCGTAATGGTAACCTCAATTGCACACTTTCCGTCCATTCTCAATCTTCCCTCGAAGCAGGATCCAACATTGAGGCTTCGTGGATGGAAATCACTTGGGGTAGAGGTTACAAAGTTATATGAACAGATGTCTGCACACAATTCTGTATTCATATTTTCTGATAGCTACCAGGTTTCAAGTGAACTTGCGTTCTATATAAAGGGGCATCCGATAACATACTGTATGAATCTTGGCCGCAGGATGAACCAGTATGATCTGTGGCCTGGATTTCGTAGCCTTCTTCGTTATGATGCAATCTTTGTTACAATAGGAGACATGCCAACACCTGATGCAATTACCAATGCCTTTGAAAAGGTTGAGAAAAGGACTTTTACGGCTTATAATAAACAGAATAAGAAGATCAGGGAATATTCTCTGATTCTTTGCTATGATTTTAAGGGTATAAAGGAAGAAAAAACAGGGAGATATTAATGACCCTTTCTGTAGTCATACCTCTTTATAATGAAGAGGAGAATGTGAAAATCCTTCATGAAAAATTAAATGAAGCACTCGACCCTCTGGGAAAGGAATACGAGATCCTCTTTGTGGATGATGGCAGTACAGATAGAACACTTCCTGTCCTCGAGGAGATTCAGGCAAGTGATAACCGGGTTGTTGTGCTGAGCCTGAGACGCAACTTTGGTCAGACTGCGGCGTTTGCTGCAGGGTTTGATTTTGCAAGAGGGGATGTTATTGTAACCATGGATGGTGACCTCCAGAATGACCCTGCTGACATACCTAAACTGCTCGAACTAATAAAAGATAATGACCTTGTAAGCGGATGGAGAAAGAAGAGGAAGGACCCATTTTTCAGGAGAAGGCTTCCATCTATTATGGCAAACTGGCTTATCAGTAATGTGACCGGCGTGAAGCTCCATGATTACGGATGCTCCCTCAAGGCATACAGGAGGGATGTCATAAAAAATCTGAAACTCTATGGGGAGATGCACCGCTTCATTCCGGCTGTTGCAAGCTGGTATGGTGTCAGGGTTGCAGAGGTTGAAACCATCCACCATCCGCGACTGCGGGGAAGCTCAAAATATGGTATTTCACGCACCGTAAAGGTTGTTTTAGATTTAATTACCGTAAAATTTCTCCAAAGCTTTTCAACAAAACCGATTCAATTTTTTGGACCTGTTGGGATGCTCAGTGGATTTGTAGGTTTTCTCATATCACTGTATCTCAGTATAGATAAACTCTTTTTTGGCCGTCCTATTGGTGGGAGACCACTCCTTTTACTCGGTGCACTCATGATTATCGTTGGGATTCAACTTATTGGAATGGGCCTTTTAGGGGAGATGCTCGTGAGGGTCTATCACGAAAGCCAGAGAAAACCCATCTATGTGATTAAGAAGATCCTTGGCCCTTAAAATTAACAAGATATTTTTCCTTGTCTTGAAGCTCACTGTAAGTTCTGTACTTCTCTATATAGTTTTATCAAGAACCGGGATTGAACAAGTCTCTACAACATTAAAGGGAATGAGCTTTACCGCTTTTGTATGTGCTGTATTCCTGTTTATATCAGCACAGTTCATATCTACGTTGAGGTGGAAACTCCTCCTGCCCCTTGAATACGACATTAGAAAACTGGTTTCTCTTTATATGATAGGTTCTTTCTTTAACACTGTCCTGCCGGGTCTTATAGGTGGTGATGCTGTTAAGGCATTCTATCTGTATAAGGCGACAGGAAAAGGCAGTCTCTCTCTTGCATCTGTTTTTATGGATAGATATATAGGGTTTGCTGTGTTAATGGCAATGGGCATTCTTGCCTTTCCTTTTGGCTATTCCTATTTTCATGGCTCACGTGTAGTATGGTTATTGCCCCTTGCAGTCATAATTTTCATTACAGCAAGTTTTTTCATCTTCGGTCTGCGTCTCGGAAAAAGGATGAGGACACTCTCAGAATTTTATGATTATTTTCATTCCTACTGGAATAATAAAGTTGTTATCGTTAAGGCATCACTGATATCTATAATTATTCAAATATTGGGTATATCAGCCGTATATATCCTCGCACTCGGATTGGGACAGCATATACCATTCCTTGCATGTCTGATCTTCCTGCCAATTATTATCCTGTTTACAATGCTTCCAATTTCTATATCAGGGCTCGGTATTAGAGAAGGCGCCTTTGTCTTTTTTTTCGGCATTATTGGAGTCAAGCCAGAAGTCGCAACAGCAATTTCTCTCTCGTGGTTTCTTTCTGTGACAATAGGTAGCCTCTTAGGTCTTATTGAATACATCAGATACAAAAAAGGTGAGAAGCTGGCAGATTAGACAAAAATGGTTTATCTACTTTATTGTTTCCACTTCCATATATTTTCTTAATGCCTTGGGTACAACCACACTCCCATCCTTCTGCTGATAATTTTCGAGGATAGCGACAACGGTACGGCCTATGGCAAGGCCAGATCCGTTCAGCGTATGGACAAACTCTGTCCCTTTCTTTCCTTCTCGCTTAAATCTTATGTTCGCCCTTCTTGCCTGAAAATCAGTAAAGTTTGAACACGAAGAGATTTCCCTGTATCTCTGTTGTCCTGGAAGCCATACCTCAATATCATATGTCTTTGCGGCAGCAAACCCTAAATCTCCTGTGCAAAGAGCAACAACTCTGTATGGAAGCTCTAATTTCTGAAGAATATCCTCAGCATCTCTCGTTAAGGATTCAAGCTCCTCAAAAGAATCTTCAGGCTTTGCAAATTTGACAAGCTCTACCTTATTGAATTGATGCTGTCTGATGAGCCCCCTCACATCTTTTCCATATGAACCTGCCTCACGTCTGAAGCATGGTGTGCAGGCTGTATAATAAATCGGTAGTTCTTCTTCTTTCAGGATTTCATTTCTATGGATATTTGTTACAGGGACTTCTGCAGTGGGTATGAGATAGAGTTCAGGGTCAGCGATTGTAAACAGTTCACTTGCAAATTTTGGAAGTTGCCCTGTACCTATCATACTTTCTCTATTAACAATAATTGGAGGCAAGACTTCCTGATATCCCTTTGATGTATTCACATTTAGCATGAAGTTCATTAATGCCCGTTCGAGCCTTGCGCCAAGCCCTTTCATAAGGACAAAACGCGCACCTGCAATTTTCGATGCCCTCTCAAAGTCAATAATCCCAAGTATTTCACCAATATCCCAGTGATTCATTGGCTCAAAGTCGAACTTTCTCGGCTCACCCCATCTCCGTATTTCAACATTTTCCGTCTCGTCCTTCCCAACAGGTACAGATTCATGGGGAATATTAGGAATATTCAGCAGGGATGTCTTTGTCTTTTCATCAAGCTCCCGCAGACGCTCCTCTCTGATTTTTATTGACTCAGAGACATTCTTTGCCTCTTGAGTCTCTGAGGTTACATCAGAGCACTCTCTTTTCAGTTTGGAGATTCTCTCGGATAGCTCATTCCTCTGTTGCCTGTATTTCTCTACCTCAAGGAGCAAAGACCTTCTTCCATCCTCGATTTTCAGGAATTCAGCAATATTACCCGTCTCGTAGCCTCTCTGCTCAAGGGCTTTCATAACCTTTTCAGTATTTTCTCTCACAAATCTCGCATCAAGCATTACACATTCTCCTTACCGGTAATTATAAACTACTATGGAGTTATGGAGAAGTCAAGGAATTGACTCTGACTGTCACATGTCTTATCGTCTGGATATTGTCTAAAAATACCATTTTAGCTATGATAATTTTATGAAGTTTCTTTTGTGCCTCATACTGGTTATTGTTTTCTCGATCCCTGTTTATGGTGGTGACATAGGCGGGAAAGCTTTACTGAAAAAAGGCAGAAATGAACTGGAAACCAAGAAATATGAAGATGCCATAGTCAGTCTCTCTGCTGCAGAAAAAGAATTTCCTCTCCTTGGAGATTATGCCCTATTATGGCTCTCTGAAGCCTACCATGGAATAGTAAAGCATAGAGAGTCTCTTAATGCTATCCGTACACTTCTTAACAAATACCCTAATTCACCCATCAAGAAAAAAGCGCATATAAACGAGGTGAAAGAGGCTGAAGAGGTTTCAGAAGAAAATCTTCAGCAGACATTTGAATCCTTTTTAAAAGAATATCCTGATATCACAGAGATCAGATACCTGTACGCCCAGTGGCTTAAGAAAAATGATAAGAAGGATTTAGCAATGTCGCTCTTCAAGGAGCTTTATATAGATGCCGGCTCTTTTTCAGCGTTAGCTTACAGCGAACTAATCCCATCTGACATAACTGTAGAAGACCTGATGAAACGGTCATCAAATCTTATGAAAGCAATGGATTTCAAAGGGGCAGAATCTGTGCTCAGGATAGCGATTGAAAAGGATGAAGGAAAATTGAAAAACGAAATTCTCAAAAGCCTTGGCCTTTCCCTTTTCAGACAGAAAAGGTATCGTGAAGCAGCAGAGTTCTATAAAAAGGCTGATGAGAAATACTGGGAAGTACGCTCACTCTACCGTGCCGGTGAAAAGGAGGCATTCGATACCGTCCTCAAGGAACTTCTGAAATCAGGGGATAAAAAGGCTGGACCCATCCTTATTACCGTTGCCTCTGACAGGAGGAAGGATGGAAAGATTGAGGAAGCCATAAAAATCTATCAGGATGTCATAAAACAGTTCCCTGCAGAAACCGAGGATGCCCTCTGGGGCATTGGGTGGACTTATTTTCTCACACGGGATTACAAGAAGGCATCTGAAACATTCACAAAACTCTCTCAAAACTATAATGATACAAAATATTTCTACTGGAAGGCGCGTAGCCTCGAGGCCGCTGGAGAGAAAGCCCTCGACATCTATCAAACAATTATGAAAAAGGACCGAGATTTCTACAGCATCATGTCATATGTGAGGATGAAAAAATCCTCCACAGAATCGATTACCAAAGAAACAAATATATCTAATGACGAAATAAAAAATAATGAAACTAATCCTCCCAAATCCCCCCATACCCCCCTTTGGGAAAGGGGGGCTGGGGGGGATTTTAACGAAAAGGCAGTTGGCGTTACTCCTGTTGCGTCAAAAAGGAATGAACGTGTAGAAGTACTTATTGAAATCGGTCTATCAAAAGAGGCTCTCCTGGAGCTGATTCAAATTTCAAAAGCAAATAGCTCATTAGACGATCTCCTGTATATTGCCCTGAAATTTCAGGAACTTGGGGAATATCAATATATGGTCAACCTTACCGAAAGACTTTCCTGTGCAGAAAAAATGCGTCCACTCTGTTATCCGCGTGCATATTGGGATACTGTTGAACTCCTCTCTAAGAAACATAGTGTTGACCCGTTTCTCATTCTTTCTGTTGTAAGAGAGGAGAGTAAGTTTGATCTGAATGCAAGGTCTAATGCAGGCGCTCTTGGTCTCATGCAGATCATACCCCGGACTGCATACAGGCTTGACCATAAATTGAAATTAGGGATAACCAGTGCATCCAAAATATATAATCAAAATGAAAACTTACACCTCGGAACGTATTACCTGAGCACCTTAATAAAAGAATTCGGCTCTTATTCTTATGCTGTTGCTGCTTATAATGCTGGAGAGGAAACCGTGAGGAGGTGGATACAGAAAGGAAATTATAAATCTGCAGATGAGTTTATTGAAGATATCCCTTACAATGAAACCAGAAATTACGTAAAGAGGATTTTAACAACACTTTTTGAATATAAACGTATCTATCCAAAAGAGGGTGATACAAAAGAAATCTCACTCGAAAACATATAGACTTTCATTCAAATCTTTGTTATCTTAAATGCAATGGTTTTGAAGAAGACCCTCTTTGATGACAATCAACAGAATGAACAACCCGGAAATGTGAGGAAGGAGGTTATGCCTATGGAAAAACTCAAGAATCTCGAAGATAAAATTGCAGCAGCAATTGAGAGGGTCAAGACCCTTAAAGAAGGAAAGGCCGTTATGGAGAGAAGGATCACGGAACTTGAAGGACTTCTCAACGAAAAAAGCCAGGAAATTGAACAGCTCAGGTCAGAAAAGAACACAGTAAAAACCCAGATTGAGGGTCTCCTCAAAGAGATCGAAACACTTGAGTTAGAGTAATTAGAAATATGGGGAGTGTTGAGGTCTATATCCTTGGCCAGAAATATACAATTAAAGGAGATGCTCCTGAGGAGCATATCAGGAAGCTTGCATCATACGTTGATGAAAAGCTTAAGGAGGTTTATAACTCCTCATCCAACATCGCGCCTGTGAAGGCATCCATTCTCGCTGCACTGAATATCGCAGATGAACTCTTCAAATTGAAGAACGAACAAGAAGGTCTAACTAAATCTATCGAGGAAAAGGCTGATAAACTGGTAGCATTATTCGATTGAGTTTATCTCTCCCTTACAATTCATAAGGTTTAACTTTCAATAAACTCCTCTCGCCTAATTATTTATT
>JAGUWT010000084.1 GCA_020062205.1 Thermodesulfovibrionales bacterium | reverse complement strand
TATGTTGTAGTAATACCGACATTATTATTAGCAGGGTGTGCTACTTTTGATACCATTACGGGAAAGACTGGACGAGAAAAGCAGGAGAAGACAAAAGCTGAGCAGGAGAAGACAAAAGCTGAGATTGAACAGCAACTGACAACATGTAAGGCAGAACGAGATAAACTGGAGAAGGCAAGAGTTGAGATTGAGCAGCAACTGACAACATGTAAGGCAGAACGAGATAAGCTCGCAAGCGCTAAGGCAGATATTGAAAAGCAGCTCAGTAGTGAAAGATCACAGTTTGAGAAAAAGGAAGCCGAATGTAAAGAGCTGATAGGCAAGCTCGAAAAGGCCAAGGTAAAGGGCATGAGCGTAATATTCTTTGGTGGCGATATTATTTATGAGGTAGCAGTGGAGGCATTTAAAGAATACAGGGCGGCTCTAAGATACAGGACACTAAATGATTCAAATTTTGCAACTGCATTCAAAATGTTTGAAGATGGCAAGGGTGGAGACGCAGATATATTATCAGTCCTTAAGGAGATTGATACATCAGGTGATCGGTATATAGATACTACTGAGGCATCTCGTTTTAGAAGAACTGAAGAGGAGAAATATGGAAAGATAGAGAAAAATTCTCCAGCGAAATAAAATAAGCAAGAATAAATTTAATTAATTTAATCTTTTAATAGACACGCTTTTTTATTAAATCTCCATAGGACCGTGACTAAAAGCATACTTCTATTCTTCTCTTAATGTTTACAACCCATCTTTATCTTTTTAAAGCCTCTAATTTAAGTATGTTAAACTACTATATGCTTGATAAATCATGTAAAAATCTTCTTGTGCGGGGTGTTAACTGGATTGGTGATGCTGTAATGACAATGCCAGCCTTAAGGGCATTGAAAAAGGCATTGCCTGAGACAAAAATCTCTCTCCTCGTAAAACCATGGGTATCGCCTCTTTTTGAACATGATCCGAATATAGATGAAATAATTCTTTATGGGGACGAATACAAGGGCATCATTGGTAAAATGAAGCTCTCAAGGATAATTCATAAAAAAGATTTCTGCGGTGCAATCCTGTTTCAAAATGCCTTTGATGCAGCTCTCATCACATTCCTTGCAGGGATAAAGCAAAGGGTAGGGTATAGCAGGGATGGAAGAGGTCCTCTTTTAACAGAGGCTGTGCCAGTGCCTCAAGATGAAAAAATTCATCACATTCACTATTATCTCAAACTTCTTGAACAGTCAGGAATACATTCAGAAAATTCATATCCCTATATTTATCTCATGCTTGATGAGAGATTACAAGTCAGGAAAATCCTCCAAGATCTAAATAGACCCATCTTAGGGATCAATCCTGGCGCAACGTATGGTTCAGCCAAAAGATGGTTTCCTGATAGGTTTGCAGAGATTGCAAACTGGTTTATAAAAGATACCAATGGAAGCGTGATTCTTTTTGGTAGCGCAAAAGAAGTTGAGATGGCAGATGAGATATACAAAAATGTAAACTCCGAACTCCGAACTCCAAACTCTCTACAAAACATGGCTGGAAAGACACCCCTCAGAGAGCTCATTGCTCTGATTTCAGAATGTGATATTTTTGTTACCAATGATTCCGGCCCCATGCACATTGCCTATGCAGTTGGAACACCCTTAGTAGCTCTTTTTGGTTCCACAGATCCTGAACTGACAGGGCCTCCACCTGAGACGGACGGAAATAACAATGTAGTTATATCTCCTGCTCTTTCGTGCAGTCCCTGTTTTGAACGCACCTGCAAGAATAATGATATGAGATGTATGTATGCAATAACCTCAGATGATGTTTATTACGGCATAAAGAAGGTATTGCCAGAAAAACCTGCTGTATTTTTTGACAGGGATGGAACCCTGTGCAGAGACAATGGTTACCTGAATACATATGATGATTTCCAGATTTTTGAGGATATTGACAATGTAAAGCTTCTCAAAGAAAAAGGTTTTAAATTAATAGGTATTACCAATCAATCAGGTATTGCGAGGGGAATTGTTGATGAAGGGTTTGTAAAAGAGATAAACAAAATATTTATCGACAAGTACCATTTTAATGATTTTTACTATTGTCCTCACCATCCTGATGAACATTGCTCTTGCAGGAAACCAGAGCCTGGTATGCTCTTAAAGGCAAGAGGGAAGCACAGGATTGATTTTAAAAAATCCTATGTTGTTGGAGATAAAGAGGCAGATATGCTTCTTGCAAAGGCAATTGGTGCAAAGTCAATCCTTGTGAGAACCGGAGAAGCAAAAGAATCAGCAAATGCAGATTATATAGCTAAAGATTTAAAAGAGGCAGTGAAGTTTATTATCAGGGATAGCGGAAGAGATTGAAGATATTTTAATGAAAGCCATGAAATTAATCACACTTCCTAAAAAAATCCTCATAATCAAACCGAGCTCTCTTGGGGATGTGGTACACAGCCTGCCATTTCTGAACGTAATCAGGATCTGTTTCCCGAAAGCTGAGATACACTGGGTTATCGCGAAAGGGCTTGAAGGTCTCCTTGAAGGGCATCCCATGATCAACAAACTTTGGATTATCAATAAAGACACATGGAAAAAGATAAAACATGTAAATATCACGATCAATGAGCTCAGAATGTTATTTAAGGCACTTAAAAAAGAAAAGTTTGATCTTGTCGTTGATTTGCAGGGACTTTTGAGGAGCGGCATTCTCACAGCAGCTACAGGCGCTCCAGTAAAGGTTGGTTTTAAAGAGGCACGGGAAGGAAGCAGGTTTTTCTATACCTATAAGGTTGAAGGCGAAAGGGACATTCATGCTGTTGACAGATATTTAAAGATTGCTGCCTTTCTTGAATGTGATATAACCGATATAATTTTCCCTTTTCCGCTGTCTTTTAACTCAGCACTCAGCACTCAGCACTCAGCACTCAGCAAGGACTATGCTGTTATTATCCCGGGTGCGAGATGGAAGACAAAGATATGGCCTTATGAACATTTTGGGGAACTTTCGTCAATGTTACCTCTCGATACAGTGATTGTTGGAAGTAAGGGAGATAAGGATATTGCAGGCAAAATTGTTACTTTTTCAAAGGGGAAGGCCATATCCCTTGCAGGGAAGACAGACCTGAAGGATTTAATAGAGGTCATAAGGGATGCAAGGTTTGTTGTGAGCAATGACTCAGGCCCGATGCATATAGCTGCAGCCTTACATATTCCTGTTTTTGCCATTTTTGGTCCTACTGACCCGTTGAGAACCGGCCCTTATGGAGAAGGGCATACAATAATCAAAGAAAATATTTCATGTGCGCCATGTTTCAAGAGGACGTGTAGCGATATAAAGTGTATGCGAGCTGTTTCTGTTGAAAAGGTCTATGAGACAATTATGGACAAACTTAATTTAGCCACAGAGGACACAGAGTTTTAAAATATAATGATTTCGTTCTCATTGCTATCTCTGTTTCATTTTTTCTCTGTGCCCTCTGTGTTCTCCGTAGCGAATGGTATTATTTTCCCATCCACCATCCTTAAAATCCGGTGACATTGTACGGAGAGGGATTCATTATGAGTGACAATAACAAATGTAATTCCCTTTTCTTTATTCAGATTCAGTAAGAGTTTGAAAAGATCATCCCCTGTTGCTGTATCAAGATTTCCTGTGGGCTCATCTGCAAGGACTACCCTGGGCTCAAGGATAAGAGCCCTTGCAACTGCTACCCGTTGCTGTTCCCCACCTGAGAGTTCTCCTGGTCTATGCCCTTTCCTTTCAGAGAGCCCCATCTCATCAAGGAGCCTTTCTGCCTTTTCATATATATCCTTATACTGCATTCTGCCTTCTGTTTTTTGCCCTCTGTTTATGAGTCCTGGCATCATGATGTTCTCAAGAGCAGTAAATTCAGGAAGCAGATGATGAAACTGAAATACGAACCCCACTGTTCTGTTTCTGAAGGCTGCAAGGGAATCTTCATTGAGTGAAAAGATATCCGTTCCATTGTAAAAGACCTTACCAGAAGTCGGCCTATCCAATGCACCTAAGATATGTAAAAGTGTACTTTTCCCCACTCCTGATACGCCGACTATCCCGACCATTTCTCCCTCGCTGATCGAGAGGTCAATGCTTTTCAACACATGGAGTTCACCTGCTGCTGTAGCAAATGATTTTTTTAATTGTACTGTCTTAATTAAATTTTGCATTCTACTCATATCTCAACGGTTCTACAGGATTGAGTCTTGCTGCCTGCCGTGCAGGATAAAGGGTTGCGAGGAAACTGATGATGATTGCAGAAAAAGAAACAGCTATAAAGTCAATAAATTTCATCTTGACTGGCAAATGGCTGAGATAATAAACATCAGCAGGGAGTTTTATAATCTGATAGGTATCAAGAAAATGGTTCAGGAGATAACCACCAGCCACACCAATGCAGGTGCCGAAAATCCCTATGAATAGGCCCTGGAGCACAAATATGGTCATAATCCCCCTGTTCGTTGCACCTATTGCCTTCAGGATGGCTATCTCTCTGCTCTTTTCTATCACATTCATAATGAGTGTACTGACAATATTAAATGATGCGACAAGTATGATGAGGATTAAGATGATAAACATGGCGAACTTCTCTAATTTCAATGCTGAAAAAAGGTTTCTATTCATCTGCATCCAGTCCCGTACATAGAAGGGAAATTCTAATTTTTTCTGTAATCCCTCTCTGACAACAGGTGCCTTATAGATGTCTTTCAGCCTGAGCTCTATGCCGTTTACATCTTCTCCCATACCAAAGAACTCCTGCGCAGGTCTGATATCTGTAATCACAAGATTTGAGTCGTATTCGAACATTCCAACCTCAAATATTGCCTTGACCTTGAATGGTCTGACCTTTGGAAGCATTCCGAGTGGGCCGATCTCTCCAAAAGGCGAAACAATGTTGATTGTATCACCGACAAACACACCAAGAGTGCTTGCAAGCTCTCTGCCGAGAATAATACCAGGCATTCCATCCTTAGAATAGAGGTCTTGTGGATTGCCATCCTTTATGTATTTCATTATTTCAGTTGTCTTTGCTTCCTTTTCAGGCACAATCCCCTTCATAAAAACACCATGTGCCTTCTTCTCAAATGATACCATCACCTGTCCAAGTACAAACGGTGCAGATGATAGAATATCTTCTTCACCCTCAAGCTTTTTGATTACATCTTTATATCCGTGCATTGATCCCCTATAATCGAGAACGATAATATGGGCATTGACTCCGAGGATCTTTCTCTGAAGGTCTTCATGGAAACCACTCATCACAGAAAGAACTACAAGGAGTGCCATCACTCCAACAGCAACACCACCAATGGAAATAGCAGTATTGATCGAAATGCCCCTATGTCGCTTTTTTGCTTTGAGATAACGGAGGGCTATGAAGAACTG
>JAGUWT010000110.1 GCA_020062205.1 Thermodesulfovibrionales bacterium | reverse complement strand
GGTTTTTCGGTGAGCTTGGTTTTCTTCATTACTTATATACTTCTCTTCTATGCCCAATTGCCTGAATAACAATTAACTCATTTTCTATGGTATATATTACTCTCCAGTCGCTAACTCTAAGTTTAAACATTCCTGCAAAATCTCCTGATAGGGCTTCTGGGATTATAGTATTGAAATTATGAGAAAACCATGTAATTTTATTCAGAATGCGCTTTGCTATCGCTTTATTTAACTTCTCTAAGTCTTCGATAGCATCGTCTGTCCATTCAACTTTAGGCAAATCTTTTTAATACCTCGTGATGAGAGATTCTTTTAGAGGGATTTTCTAGTCTTTTCTGAAGTTTAGTTTTAAACTCTTTTCTTAATTGAAGATCTGAATCCGGGTCACCGAGTATTTCAAAGAATTTATTCTCGATAAGCTGCTCAAGGTCTTCAATGGTCATATCTTTAACTTTAGCCATATTTCACCTCCAATCACTCTCTATTATATTCTTTTAATACCTGATTTACTATCCTTCTTGCGATCTCAAAAGCTGCTGCAATCCTGATAATCTTTACATCGCCAAGTCCCTTTATAGCAAGAAACTTTTCAAGGGGCTGATTCGCCATACCTTTAAAAGAGCTGAATTTATCAAGGATTTCCTGTGCAACTTTCTCGGCAGGTTTGCCTTTCGTGCCGGTAGAAATAAGAATAGATAATAACTCCGCATCTGTTAAAGATTCAGCGCCAAGTTCTCTTAACTTCCCGCCTGGATGAGTCCAGGTTTTCATAAGTTAAATTCCATTTGGGTTAAACTTTGGCATAATTTTATAACTAATAAGATACTATGGTCAATTAAGGAGTTCAGGGCAGGGGCTTGAAAAGCAGGAGGGTTATATTGCTTAAGTGTTCTTGTCTAATGTAGGGTTGGGTGAAACGAGATTCAACCTATCGTTATTCCCTTGGCACATTGCTTAATGATGTTTTGGGAAAGCTGTGAACTATGTAACGGGAAAAAGGTGAGAATAGTAGGCAATGGTAGCTTCAGGTGAATGAAATATAAAGATACAGCGGTGACCTGTCATCTCACGAATCAAGCCCCGGATAGGTCTTATTTGAGTCAAAAAATCCATCTGATTGGCAGTTGGAATAAGAAATACATCTATAGCTACTTCACGCCCATCGAAATCCCCGGTAGTAGTTTTTTCATCTACCCAGCGAAGCGGATATAAATAATTTGTGGCTTTTTCAATAAGGCGCAATACCTCGGTACGTGTTTTGTGTGTCATTCAGGATTTCCTTTATTATCCAGGAAAAATAAAACAAAATCGGAGGATAGTTGAATTGGCAGCTTCTTCTTTCTCGACTCTATCGATATAATAGTCAGCCTTTATACGGTGAGAGTACAACAATTCAAACTTTTTCATCTGAAGAGGGCCGACAAGTTTATATTCATCACATAATAACTCTGGAAATAAATCATGGCGCCAGTAGTAGCCTCCTTTTTGGGTCTTATGCCCTGGTTGGATTCCTATATTTGACAAATGGTACCATGCCGCAAGGTAAGCCGCATAATAGGCGCGCGAGGCTGAGGAATCATAAAGCCCATTTATTGTTAGCAATTGTGCAGCATTCATGTTATCACGAGCTTTGCTTTCCATTTCTTCTCATTATACCGAAATGCCAAAACAAAAGGAAGGTAGCTTGTCAAACCTGGTTTATACATTTTCTGTAAACCGTACCCCTTTTTTTGTTTTCAGAAATATCCACTGAACACTTAGAAGAATACTACTGCATATTCCGTTTCACACCTCTTTAATTTAATCTGCGCACCCCGATGGCTCTTCAGGGAATTGTGTGGAATTATGGTTACCTGTATGTCATTCCCGCTTGTCGGGAATCCATTTGAAAAGTATATGAAGGAAACAAAACAATCTGGAGAAAGATTCCGAACAAGTCGGAATGACAAACTGGTTTTTGCGCCATTATTGTTAAAAATACCCCCACCCTAACCCTCCCCCATCAAGGGGGAGGGAATTTCTCATTATATTCTCCACACAATTTCCGGAAGAACCTGTTTTTAGAGCATTCACTATAGAATCTGAATATAGATTGTGGTAAGATGTGATGTGCCTGAATCCCAACTAAAATTTAAAGACTTTAAAGTCATATGTGGAGGTTCAGAAATGTCTTTATATCAAAAAATATGTCTGGTAATTCTTATATCAATCCTACCAACCTTTATCTTTGCTTTCCAGCAGGTTGAATTTAAAATGGAATTTGGTCAGGAGGGTTCTGGACCAGGTCAGATGAGAGAGCCATCTGATATAGCGGTCGATTCTGACGGGAAAATCTTTGTTACTGATACGGGCAATAAGAGGATTAATGTCCTCGGCTCCGATGGAAGTATTATTGCCTCATGGAGTAGTAAAGAGAGCGATAGGGGGATGATGAGTTCTCCTTCAGGGATTGTACTCTATGAAGATAAGGTATATGTGACTGATTCTGATCTGGACAAGGTAATCATCTTTACCAGGGATGGAAAGTTTATCGATGAATTTGGAAGCAGGGGAAGTGCACCCAAACAATTTGACGAATCAAAAGGAATAGATGTACACCAGGGGATCATATATGTTGCTGATACAGGGAACCACAGGATTCAAACCTTCAGCCTTGATGGCATTTACCTCCAATCAATCGGTTTAAAGGGAAATGAAATTGGACAGTTGCATAGTCCTACCGATGTGGCTGTTGATCAGAATGGATATATCTATGTTACCGAAGCAAGCAATAACAGGATACAGGTTTTCGATGCTTATGGAAAATACTACAGAGGCTACCATGATGTTGTAAAACCATCATCTCTTTGTATTGATAAAAATGGCTTTTTTGTGGCAGATGCAGGAAACTTTCAGATTAAAAAATTTGATTTTGAGGGACGCCTTTTGGTTTCTTTCGGCTCCAAAGGCGAAGGGCAGGCACAGTTCAGAGCTCTTTCAGGTATATCCCTTGATCGCAATGGGCATGTTTTTGCTGTTGACACAAAGAAAAATACAATACAGAAATTTTCTCCAGAAAAGTACAAGGGAGCATCCCCAGAATTTGCACCACCGATAAACTCAGTGAGATGGCTTCATGATATACCGGTTCATGTGGCAGATATGGTATGGCATGATGATGTACTGTATGCAACGAGTCAGAAGGAAGATTCTATTTTTATCATTCAACAGGGTATGGTGAGAAAGGTTATTATGGGACAGGGTACTGAGAGACTGGATGATCCCTCTGGCATAGCAATCGACCCCGAAGGATTTCTCTGGGTAGTTGATTCAAATAATAATAGGGTGTTACGGCTGAACAAAGACGGGAAAGTCAAGTCCATTATCGGTACTGGAGGAAAGCAGGAAGGACATTTTTCTTCTCCTCAGGGCATTGCCATATCTCGGAAAGGAATTGTCTATATAGCAGACAGTGGCAATAAGAGGGTGCAGATATTCAACACAGAAGGTGTTTATATGAGTAAGATTGAAAACGTTTATTCTGAACAATTTGAGAGGCCTGTTGATCTTGATGTTGATGTATCAGGAAATATTTTTGTTGTGGATGAAGATGCACACAAAGTTTATGTATTCAATGCAGAAGGAAGATATGCACAGTCTATTGGTAAGAAGGGTGAAGGGGATGGAGAGTTGAAGAGACCAACCAGTATTCTCGTGACAATGGATGAAATATTTGTTCTGGATTCAGGTAATTACAGGATTCAGATATTTGACCATAATGGAAGGTTTCTCAGAAAGTTTGGTACACGAGGAAACGGGAAGGGAGATTTTATTGAGCCCTTACGACTTGCGTTAAAGGATGAAACCACTCTTTTTGTTTCAGATGTGGGAAATGAGAAGATACAGGAGTTTGGCATCCTCTATACTCCCCGTATACCTCTAAACGTAAAAGCAGAATCAGGAATGAGGGAGATTAACCTGAAATGGCCAAAGGGGTTGGAGAGTTTTGTCAGTCACTACAATGTTTATCGGTCAGAGAACAAGGTGACATATGAATTAATCGCATCTCCAATAAAACCTTCATTTGTAGATAAGAATGTGAAATTAGGCATGACGTATTTTTATAAAGTCAGTGCAGTTGCGAAAAACGGCAACGAGAGCGGGAAAAGCGATTTTGTTGCAGCAGGTATAAAAAAGATTCTGTCTTCACCACCAGGTGAGATTAAGGTAACAGTAGGAGAAAATGGAATACTGTTCATATGGGAACCTGATAAAGAAGGACATGTTGCATCGTATGTTATGTATAGGGAGATAGATGGGAGATTTCAGGAAATAGGCAGGATAAAGACTACTTCTTTTACTGACAAGGGACTAAAGCCAGATACGCCCTATCTTTATAAGATTACCTCAATCAGCATAGATGATGAGGAAAGTGAAAGTGTTCCTATAAAGGTTACAACGAAGAAAAAAGTTATTGCACCACCAACCCATATCAAGGTATTTCCAGCAGTAGATGAGATAACACTGAGCTGGCAGTTAGACAAAGAAGGGAATGTTGCCTCATATATCATTTATAAGGAAATAGATGGGACATTTAAAGAGATAGGGAGAATAAAGACAGATTCTTTTACTGATAAAGGTTTGAAACCAAATACCACATATTTCTATAAACTAACTGCAATCAGTATAGATAATGAGGAAAGTGAGGGTATACCTATAAAGGTAACTACAAAGAACGAAGTTCTTATGCCACCCACTGATATTAAGACTTTTCCAAAGGAAGACGAAATACTCCTTACGTGGTACCCTCCCAGGGAAGGCAATATTGATTCATATGTAATTTATAAATATGAAGATAAAATATTTCGGGAAATAGGGAAGATCAAAACGACTTCTTTTACTGACAGCGGACTGAAAAAAGATGTTACCTATGTGTATAAAATTGCGGCAATCAGTTTAGATGGTGAGGAAAGCAGGGGTGTTGTAGTAAGTGCAACGACGACGAAGAAGAGAGTTCCATTGCCACCTGCTGATATGAAGGCTTCTCCAGGGGAAGACGAAATAACACTTACATGGCAGTCTGATAGGGAAGGATATATTGACTCGTATGTTATTTATAAAGAGGTGGACGGAACATTCAAGGAGATAGGGAGAATAAAGACAGATTCTTTTACTGATAAGGGACTGAGGCTGAATACAACATATATTTATAAGGTTTCTGCAGTCAACAAAGACAGAGAAGAAAGTCAAGGGGTGATTGTGAAAGCAACCACAATCCAGAAAAAACCACCGATTGATATTACCGTATTAAAGATTCGTGATATATCTGCGAATACCTATAAGACCTATGAAAAGGAAGGGATTGGAAAAGTAAGGATCAGCAATAACTCCAATGCACTGCTATCAAACCTGAAGGTTTCTTTTATGATATATGAATTTATGAACAGTCCATCAGAGGTTGAGGTCAAAGATCTGTGGCCAGAGAAGAGTGTTGAGATTGATTTGAAGCCTGTCTTTAATGATAAGATTCTCACTTTGAAAGAAACCGCATTAGTAAAGGCTGAAATAAAAGCTGTGTATTTTTCCCAGGGGGATATGAGAAGTTATTCTACCCTTCATCCCGTAACAGTCATAAGGGAGCAACGATATACTGCTATTGACGAAAATCGTTTTCTAACGGCATTGCAAAACCTTAATAAAGCTTCGATGAAAAAGCCGGAAAAAGAGGTGATACAAAAGATTAAAGCAAAGCTCGAAACAAATGAGGAATTGATTCAGACTTTAAAAATGAAGGGGTTAAGTTATGGCGAGATCGTGATATGCATCTATTTAATGGATAGAGGCAAACGCCTGGATGATATCCTCTCTGTAAGGACAAAAGGTCAATTGTGGCAGGATGTAATAGGTTCCTATAACATATACCTCGAGGATGTAACCGATCTCCTCAAAGAGGTTGATAGCACAATCAGAAAAAAGAAGTCTAAAGAAAAGAGTAAAGCGCGATAGAGTGTGAGTACCAGAGGTTAGAAGGCATTTCTAAAGAGAAATGCACCTATAAAAAATAAGAGATTTATCATCACTATTGTCGCACCTGTCGGCAAGTTCGCGAAAAAGGAGAAAGATATACCCAAAATCACGGAAGACACTGCAACGAGAGAAGAAATGACCATCGTATGTTTAAAACTTCTTGCAATCTGCAATGCTGTTACAGCAGGTAATATCAGGAGTGCAGAGGTCAGCATTATCCCAACAACCTTCATCGTTAAAACAACCGTTATACTGGTCAGGAGGACAAGGAGAGAGTTTATTCTTTGAGTGTTTATTCCTGATACCTTTGCAAATTCTTCATCAAAAGTCGTGGAAAAGTGTTCATGATAAAAAAAAGAAATAAATATCAGTACCACTATTGAAAGAGTTACAGAAGTGAAAACTTCGGCTTTACTGATGGACAGGATATTACCAAAGAGATAACTGAAAAGGTCAACATTAAACCCTCCTGCAACACTGGCTAACAGTATGCCACCGGCAATCCCTACAGAAGACACAATACCTATGGCGGCATCTCCATAGAGTCTTGCCTTTTCTATTAATTTCAAAATCCATAGTGAACATACCATGACAATAGGAATGGATACATATATGGGTTCCTGTTTCAAAAAAAGCCCTATTGCAACGCTTCCAAAGGTAACGTGTGCAAGCCCATCACCGATTAGCGAGAAACGTCTTAACACCAGTAATACACCCAGCATTGAGCATACAAATGCAATGAATGATCCAGCTATGAATGCCCTTTGAATGAATCCGTATGTTAAAAAATCAATCATTTCCGTTTTATGCAACATTTGTGTTCAGTCATGCCTGTGGCATATGATGTGTTGACTGTATTCACCAAAATAGCTTTCCATATCCTTTGACAGGCAGAAATCTTCAAAACTTCCGTAAAAGATAATTTTTTTATCAAGGTACAAAATTTTCGATGCATATTTACCAATGCTTCCAATATCGTGGGTAATAAGGACAATGGTCACGTTCTTCTTTCGATTCAGCTCTTGTAATGTATTGAAAAAAATATCTCTTGTTTCGGGATCAAGAGCTGTGGTAGGTTCATCAAGGATTAATAACTCTGGCTCATTGACGATTGCCCTTGCAACGTAAACCCTTTGCTGTTGACCACCTGAAAGTTCACCAATTAATCTATTCTGGATATTGAGTACATCCATTAATCTCATAGCTTCATATATGATGGTCTCATCAGATTTACCAATTCGCCTCGGAAATTTTTTTTTCGAGAAAAGTCCGGAAGAAACGATTTCTTTCACCGTAGCGGGGAAATAAGGATTAAAGAAAGATATTTTTTGTGGTAAATAGCCAATTCTAAACCAATCTTTAAAGTTACCTGAATGAAATCCGAAGAGGGATGCCTTTCCCTTCTTCGGTTTCATGAGACCAAGAATAACCTTTACGAGTGTCGTCTTCCCAGATCCATTAGGGCCAACAAGTCCAATATAATCACCAGCATTGACTGTGATGGAGATATCACTCAGAATTTCCATGGAGTTATATCTGAAGCTCAGTCCTTCAACAGTAAGGATATTTATTGACATTGAAGTCCAATCTTTAGATTTCTGAGATTTTGTTCCAATATGGATAGAAATGTTACTCCCTTATCCATCTCGTCGCTGGTAACATTATGAGCAGCGTGAAGCATCAAAAGCTTTGCTCCTGTTTCTCGTGCAATTGTCTCTGCAACACGTGGCATTATTAACTCTTCATAGTAAATATATTCAACATTGTTCTGTTTCAGTTTTTTACTGAGTTCAATCAAGTTCCGTGGTGTGGGTTCTGCATCAGGTGAGAATCCTTTATAGGCTGAGAGGTATTTCAGATTATACCTTTTTGCAAAATAACCAAAAGCAAAGTGTCCACCATGGATGAAGACATCTTTTTTACATGTTACAAAAGAATCTTTGAATCGATTATCGAGCTCATGTAAGCGTGTTTTATATCCCTCCGCATTTTGAGAATAATAATCCTTATGTGCAGGATCCTTTGTAATAAATCCATCGCAGATGGTATCAACCATTTTCTGGGCGTTGGAAAGGTCAAGCCATACATGTGGATCGAATCCATGTTTAGAATCATGGCTCATATATCCCTCTGCGAGTTGAATATCTTTACTTGTATCTATTACCATGAGATTTTTCCTGTTGATTCCATTGAGAATATCTTCGACCCACGGTTCCATATGCCTTCCTGTATAAACAAAAATATCTGCCTTATGTATTTTTGTGATGTCTCCCGGCCTTGGTTCAAAACCATGGGGTTCAGTCCCCGGCGGAAGGAGCAGGATGACATCTACTTTTTGACCGCCGACATTTTTGGCGAAATCATACAGGGGGAACAGGCTTGTTACAACCTTGAGTTTCTTTGTTTCTATTCCCTTCCCATTCTTCACCTGACAGGAAGTTAAAAGGATTGATATACATACAAGTACAATACAACAGAGGAGAAATGTGAGGAGAGTTTTAGATTTCATATGTCACTTTTTTTTGAACAGGTTTTACAAAGACCATTAACCTGTAAAATGTGTGAAATGACCTTACCCTTTAACTTTGTCTTTACTTCTTTATTGATCTTTTTGGCAGCACAAAAATTTATATCTTCCACCTTTCGGCATGAAAGACAGATGAAATGGTGGTGATGGGACTGATTCTTGCAAAGATAATAATAGAGTTTGCGGTTTGGATGATTTACCTTTGATATGATGTTTCCTTCTGAAAGTTCCTCTAAATTCCTGTAAACAGTTGGAAGGCCGATTTTCCTAAATCGTCTTTTCATTTTTCCCCATATTTCCTCGGGACTTAAATACACAGTTTCTTCCATGAGGATATCGAGAATAGCCAGCCGTTTCGGGGTAACCTTTAAATTCATATTTCTCAAACTGAAAGAAAAGTTGTCCATAATGATACTGTTCTGTATAATATATTAAATAGAAATCATTTCTATTTATACACATCCCCTTTACCCATGTCAAGGATAAAATTAAAGGTGTCGGTTTCTCTCTGAAGGCTGAAGTGTAATTGACAGTCTTCAGTTTTTTCTGTTATGTTTAACGATGAGGAAATGCTTTCTGCTCCTTGTTTTATTGTTCCTGTCTATAAGTGAAGATGTACATGGTTTTGATATAACCGGTCTCCAGCCTGGTTCTCCCTACGGAGCCTTTTCTGCTTTCAGTGCCGAGAGTCTTCCAAAAGGAAAGGTTTCATTTACTGCAGGTGCTGAAATATCAAAGAGTCCAGATTTCTACAGGTTTCTCTTCAAGTCAGCCTATGGTATTACAGACACTCTTGAGTTACATATGACCATCCCGTATATATCTCAATGGGCGAACTCGGTAGATGGGTTTGAAGACATTGCCTTTGGAATTAAGCACAGGTTTTTTGATGAAGGTAAGTATAAGCCGTCCTTAGCATATATTCTGAATGGCTCTCTTTCATCAGGGCGCAAAGAGTTTAGCACCGACGGACGGTATGGTGCCGGAATCGTTATCAGTAAGAGGATAGGTCCATTCAACGGACATGCAAATCTTTTTTACGAAAAACCGGTGAAGAGCAAGTTCGAAGGTGAAAACATCCATGATGAAATCATCCTTATCCCAGGTTTTGACTTTGCTGCAGCACATAATTTTAAGATACTGGCTGAACTATTTATGAGGAAAAGTCATTATTCGGATAAATTTGATTCAATTGAGGGAAGAGTTGGTTACAGGATACAGACGACAGATGTGATATACACGAATTTTGGTATAGGGTTTGACCTCAAGAACAGAAAACCTGAGTACCGGATACTATTCTCGGTGACATACGCATCTCCTTCTGGGAAGAAGGCAATCAAGAAGATATATGAGGAGGAATAGGGGGGAAAATGTTTGATATTGGCATGCAGGAGATGATAGTGATATTTATTGTTGCACTCCTTATTGTTGGTCCGAAGAAGCTTCCTGAGTTAGGCAAGGCACTTGGCAAGGGAATCAGTGAATTAAAGAAGTCATTGCAGGATGTAAAGGAGCATGTAGAGTCAGAGGTTAAGGAGGCTACTACTGATATAAAAGAGTCAGTAAAGGTTGGAGATGAAGGTGGCATTGGCAAAGATCTTGCTGAATTAAAACAGTCGCTGCAGGATGTTAAGGAGCAGGTGGAGACAGAGGTCAGAAAGATAAAAGAATAAATGTCTGAAAACGGAGATTCAGAGTGGCAGACCCCAAGGTAATGTCCTTTTTTGAACATCTCGGTGATCTGAGGAAAAAGATTGTTGTATCACTTATCGCTTTGTCTATCATCTTTGTAGTTGCATTCAATTATTCCGAATATATCTTGCAATTTCTTATGTTTCCCCTCAGATATTCGTTAGATTTTTCCGTGAGAGATATGTATATGCATTTTGTTCCACAGGATAAACTCCATAATACAAAACTCGTGTTTCTATCGCCTGCCGAAGGATTCTGGATGAATATGAAGGTTGCCTTTGTTGCTTCACTGATACTTTCCCTGCCTGTAATATTTCAACAGTTCTGGAGTTTTATAGCTCCTGGTCTTCATTCCAAGGAGAAAAAATATGTAGTCCCATTTGTTTCCGTTGCAACAAGCCTTTTCCTTGTTGGGGCCTCCTTTTGTTTTTTTATAGTACTGCCTTTTGCAATGGGATTTCTTCTTACCTATAAGATTGGTGATTTTATGATGCCCATGCTTTCTGTCGGACAGTATGTTGATTTCTGTCTCAAGTTCATACTCGCCTTTGGTGCTGTCTTTGAACTTCCCATCATTATCGTTTTTTTAACAAGAATGGGTTTCGTAACCCCTAAGACACTGGCAAAAAACAGAAAATATGCAGTTTTAATAGCCTTCATCATTGCTGCTGCTCTTACTCCGACTCCGGATATTTTTAACCAGACCCT
>JAGUWT010000162.1 GCA_020062205.1 Thermodesulfovibrionales bacterium | reverse complement strand
TATTATCTATTTTGTGGTGGAAAAGAGCAAGTTCGTCATTCAAATTTGAGTTCCTTCAAGTTTCTCTTTATTATTGCCTCAAGCTTGGCGCTCTCTGAAAACTGTTCTTCAAGCTTTGCCGTAAGCCGTTTCATCTTCTCATCAAACGGCTCGTCATCATCCTCGATATCTTCGGCGCTGACATAACTTTTTATCTTCTGAGCCTCTTGCAAAAGTAGCATTTTAAAGATTGCTTCGTCGTTTCACTCCTCGCAATGACAGTAAACACGCCATTTGTCATTGCGAGCGAAGCGAAGCAATCTCGCTTTTTAAGACTTTTGCAAAAGCCTTTTTTTGTTAAACATATTGTCAAACATTATAAATTAGGCTTCTTCTTGTGCCAATCAGTTGATTGCTCATAGGCATATGCAACCTTCAGAATAGATTCTTCATTGAAATGCTTTCCGATTATTTGCAGCCCGATCGGGAGATTGTTTGATGTAAATCCGCATGGTATGGAAATCCCGGGCACACCGGCGAGGTTAACTGAAATTGTAAATATATCAGAGAGATACATCTGGAGCGGATCTGCAGTCTTTTCTCCCACTTTGAATGTAGCAGTAGGAGAGGTTGGTGTAACAATAACATCAACCGTCTTAAATGCTTCCTCAAAATCTCTTTTGATTAAAGTCCTTACCTGCTGCGCCTTTTTATAGTAGGCTTCGTAATATCCGGATGAGAGGGCATATGTACCGAGCATGATTCTTCTTTTGACCTCTGCACCAAACCCCTGTGCCCTTGTATTCAAATAGGTGTCCATTAAATCCTTGCCCTCTGCCCTGAAGCCGTATTTTACTCCATCATATCGTGCAAGGTTCGATGAAGCTTCTGAGGTTGCAAGGACATAATATGTTGCAACTGCATACCCTGTACGGGGCAGAGATACCTCAACAGGAATTGCACCGAGAGACTCGAGTTTCTTGATTGAATCTCTTACAGAAATCTCAACTTCTCTGTCCATGCCTTCAATAAAATATTCTTTTGGAATACCTATTTTTATTCCTTTCATATCCTGACCAAGTACTGCCGTGAAATCAGGCACGGGCAGAGGAGCTGATGTTGAATCAAGTGGGTCATGACCAGAGATGATATTCATTAATAGTGCAGCATCTCTCACATTTTTTGTAATCGGTCCTATCTGGTCAAGTGATGATGCAAAGGCGACAAGCCCATATCTTGATACCCTGCCATACGTTGGTTTCAATCCGACGACTCCACATAAAGCTGCTGGCTGTCGAATTGAGCCTCCTGTATCAGAGCCTAATGCTGCGATACATTCATCTGCTGCAACTGCTGCAGCAGAGCCGCCGCTTGAGCCCCCGGGGATCCTTTCTAAATCCCATGGATTCTTCGTTACATGAAATCCTGAATTCTCCGTTGATGATCCCATAGCAAACTCATCCAGGTTTGTCTTGCCGACAAGCACATATCCCTGCTCGATGAGTCTTGACGTGACAGTACTTTCATATGGTGGTATAAAGTTGTACAGTATCTTTGATGAACAGGTTGTACGGATGCCCTTAGTGCACATGTTGTCCTTGATTGCAAGGGGAATACCGAGTAAGGATGGAGTGCCTTGAACATTGTCAGAAGCGATCTTCTTCTGTACTCCATCCGCAATCTTCAATGCCTCGCCTTTTGTTATCGTTACAAAGGCCCTCACCCTATCCTCAACAGCATCTATCCTCTCATAAATAGAGCTTACAACATCTTTAACAGAGACCTCTTTTCTCTCAAACAGATCCCTTACCTCTGAAATTGTAAGACTATAGAGCTTCAATCTATTCTCCTCTGTTGAATTATCATGATTCAGTTGTTGGTTTTCAGTCTTAAACTCGATAAAGACCTTTGATTTTTTGTTAAAGTTTAGCATTCAGAAATAATGTTTGCAAGGTTTTAACGACTGGTACATGATTACAATTTCACGTCAAAAAGTGTAATATATAATAAGTGTATTTCTGCGTGTATGAAAGGAAAAGAGACAAAACAAGAAAGAACGGTTTTTCGTGTGAAGAATGTCGAGAAACCGTTTGTTGAAATCTTTGCAGATGGCGCATGTAGTGGCAATCCTGGCGTTGGAGGGTATGGTGTTATCTTGAGATCTGCCAACCGTGAAAAGGAACTCTCTGGATATGAACCAATGACGACAAACAACCGCATGGAACTCACTGCAGTCATTAAAGCACTGGAAGCCCTTAAAAAACCATGCAGGGTGAAGATAATGACCGATTCAAACTATGTTGTTCAGGGAATGACACAATGGATCTTCGGATGGCTCAAAAATAACTGGCAGAATGCACAGAAACAGAATGTTGTGAATCGTGACCTCTGGGAGAAACTTCTCAACCTTTCGAATCTTCACGATGTCGAGTGGGAGTGGATCAAGGGACACAATGGTTATCGAGAAAATGAAAGATGTGATAAGCTTGCGAAGCTTGCGATTAAGAAATGCAAAAGACAAGGGTACGGTGTAAATGAACATTGACATAAAGAATCTGTCTAGCATGTTTCTGATAGCTGTTCCAAGTCTCAAAGACCCAAACTTTGAACGTACAGTTGTGCTCATATGTGACCATACCAAAGACGGTGCGTTTGGACTTGTTGTCAATCGCATCCTGCTGAGTAGCTTTGTGCCCCTGCTTGGTGGGCTGGATATAAAGGAAAGTTTCATAGACCTTCCTGTTTTCTACGGCGGACCTGTGAAACCTGAACAGGGATATATCCTCTATACACCTGTGAGTAGTTACAATCCATCAATAAAGATTAACGATGACCTTGCTCTGACAACGTCAAGGGGAATCCTGATTGATATCGCTGCAGGGAAGGGGCCGAAACAGTTTCTCTTCGCTCTCGGTTTCGCAGGATGGTCTCCTGGACAGCTCGAGTACGAGTTAATGACAGATGGCTGGCTGGTCGCTCCTATGAATAACAAAATTATTTTTGATATGCCAGTGAGTGAACGGTGGAAGGCTGCAGCAGATTCAATAGGGGTTGATCTCACAAGGCTTGTTGATAGACAAGGAAGGGTGTAGTTTTATCCCCTGAAGGATGCTTTACAGGTTAGCGGCAGATGGTGTGGTGCTTGTCCATTTTCTATGGATTGTTTTTCTCATCATCGGTGCATTCATAGGGAAGAAATACCGGACTGTCAAGATATTTCATATCACAGGTCTCTGTTTTGCAGTGATTATGCAGATTTTTGGATGGTATTGTCCATTGACCTATCTTGAAATATGGCTAAGGCAAAAACATGATCCATCACTTTCATACAGCGGTTCATTTATCATTCACTATATCGAGAAAATTGTTTACATCGAACTGTCACCGTGGATAATCTTTATATTAACTCTTATCCTTGTTTCAATATCAGCATATCTCTATTTTGTACGAAGTAAACATGACTTAAAGAGACAAAAGTAGAGATAAAAATGGAATTTCAGGAGTTATTAGAAATAATGGAGAAACTCAGAGGGGAGAAGGGCTGTCCCTGGGATAAAGAGCAGACGAGGGAATCGTTAAAACCATTTATTGTTGAAGAGGCGTATGAACTCATTGAGACTATCGAAGAGCAGAGTCCAGAGAAAATAAAGGAAGAACTTGGAGACCTGTTGTTTCAGATAGTCTTCCAATGCCAGATAGCAAAAGAGAAGAATGAATTTGAGATGTCTGATGTTATTGAGCAGATTGGCCAAAAGATGATTACACGGCATCCCCATGTCTTCGGAAACGCAGAGTATAGGACAACGGATGAGGTTATCATGCAATGGGAAGAACAGAAAAAACGTGAAGGGAAACTCCGAGAATCCATCCTTGATGGGGTCCCTCAGACAATGCCCTCTTTGCTCAGAGCACACAGGCTTCAGGATAGGGTGGCAAAGGTTGGATTTGATTGGGAGCGTGTCGAAGATGTCTTTAAAAAGCTTGATGAAGAATTAAAGGAATTTAAGAATGCATTCGAGATAAAGAAACAGGATGACATAGAAGATGAACTCGGTGACATCTTCTTCATGCTTGTGAATCTCTCGAGGTTTATCGGTGTAAATCCTGAGGATGCCCTGAGGAAAACTATCAGTAAATTCATTTCCCGGTTTCGTTATATTGAAATGAAAGCCGCTGATCAGGGGAGAAGACTTTCGGATATGAAACTCTACGAGATGGATAGATTATGGGATGAGGCAAAGGAAAAAGAGAGGTGATTTATCCCGCACCTTTCTATATATATTGTAACCCGTAGCAAGCTGTGGGGTATTCTAAAAGGTGCTGGATTTATAACCTTGACAGAGAAAATGATCCGTGGTATAAAAATTTAACCTGTGTTTCGGGTTTTATTTTTTCCTGAAAGGGAGAAGGAGGGGTGTAGTCGTATGTCGTTAGAAGGTAAAGTGAAGTGGTTTAATGAGACAAAAGGGTATGGCTTTATCCAGCAGGATAATGGGCCTGATGTCTTCGTGCACTATTCCGCCATCTCATCAGAAGGATTTAAAACTCTATCAGAGGGACAGAGGGTCCAATTTGATGTTGTTGAAAGTGATCGTGGGTTAAAGGCAGTAAATGTCATGAAAATGTAACAAT
>JAGUWT010000045.1 GCA_020062205.1 Thermodesulfovibrionales bacterium | reverse complement strand
CGGCAGAGACCGCAGGGTGTGTTAATTATAAAATACATAAATGTAGTCAAATCAATTACTCTCGTGTGTCAAGGCAAAATAAACCCTTCTGTTTTTTTCAGAATTCATTCATAATTGAGACCCGCGGGCTGGGTAAATAATTCCTAACCATCACAGATTACTAAGCTCTCACCTCCCTTCCTTGCAATACGCTTGCCCTCACAGATCTCCTTGATAAGGCTCTCCAACTGCAAAACAAGCCTTGGGAAGAAAGATTGAAGGTGAGGAGAAAGGCCATAGCCAAAACCTACATTTGCTGGTCGTATTCCAATTAAGAAGACTTTAGGACAAAAACCTGCGAAAAACCCCGTAGCTAACCAATAACCAAAGGAGGCATCGTGAATAGATATAAATGGCCTCTGGAAAAATTGTTCCTTGTTAATAGTCTCTACCAGTTCTCGATAATTTAAAAAGAAGGTATCTCCGGGTTCACAGCCTGCATTTAGGGCATCAACAATAATTAAAATCTTTTTCCCCATCATGTAAAGAGGAATTTCGTGTACTCTTGGCCCCAGACTTACTAACTCAACCTCAACAGGCCATGTCTTTTTCATCAACTCCTCAACAAGCCAAACGCCTATGCCGTCATCCTGCTGCGCCAAATTACCAATACCAATTATACCTATTTTTTCCATTTCCTTCATACCACCTCCTAAGATATTTTTTGTTAACCCCTTTCTCAGGAGTATAAAAAGCCTTCTTAGCTTAATGAAATAAGAGTAACACCTTTACACAAACGCCTTGGAATTCACACCTTCATGATGTAAGGCGTTACCACGGTTTATTGTTTATCCCATAATTACCAGCCCTCCAATGTACACACCCTCTGTAAGACCACCAAATCTCCCTCGATTTCCCTATCGAGGAATTCATCGTCTAGCGCTGTCTCGATCGCTTCGAGAACTTCTTTGACATATTTCCCTTTTGTTGTAAAATAATCGAAAAACCTGCCGCCGTAATTTTCAATATGCTTTAATTTGTAATTGTAAGAACTCAGAATCTTTTCCATCTGCATATATTCCCAAATAAAAATATATCTCCCTGATAACAACCTTAAAACTCCGGAGAACTTCTCTTTACTATATCAACAAGATAATCAGCCTTTAAGTCTTCAATCGTATAATAGTCTGCGCCAAGCAATGCGGCTATCGATGCGGCACGGTCCATCGTTGTAAAGCGCCCTTTCTCCTCAGTATCAACAACAATAATATCAATGCCGTGCTGTTCGCTCATCAACGCAGCCATACGCGCTACCTCTTCATCAGGCGGCATTTCGGTCACCGATTGATTTGCACGGCCGTCGGTGATAAGCAGTATAAGAAAGCGCGTTTCGGGCCGTTTCCTGCCGACCCGCTCCAAAAGCCGGTATGCCTCAAGGAGACCGGCACCAAGCGGTGTTTTGCCGCCGACCGGTATTTCTCTGAGACGGCGCGCAGCATGCTCAATGCTCGCTGTGGGATCAAGAACAACTTCAGCGCGATCCTTGCGAAAAACGATCATTGCAACCGTGTCGCGCTTCTGATAGCAATCCATAAGGAGTGATTGTACTGCGCCCTTTGCTGCAACCATCCGTTTCTGTGCGCCCATTGATCCTGAACCATCCACAACGAATATTGCGAGATGTCCCATTTTCCGCTCCTTCCGTTTGTAGCGGAAGTCTTCTTCATTGATTATGACTACATCTGTCCTTTTTCGGACTGACTGGAACGGCGCAGCAGCCCTGAGCGTTGCGTCGATTGCAATATCACGGTTCTTACGGAGCACGCTCTTCACATATCTCCCTCCACGATTCCGTGCGCGTGTGCGTGTTCTGCGCCCTGAAGCCGCCCTCTCCAGCCTGTCCTTGCGGAAGGCGATTCGCTTTAATCGAAACATTTGTCCCACTGTAAAAACCTCCTCTTTCTGCGGCGGGAGCTCGTGAGGCTTCGGCGGCTGATCATGCTTCTGCTTATCGGTATTGTTCTGCGGGGGCTCGGGCTGTTGTTCCTGCTGATTATCCCGCGGCGGTTCATGGTTGTGTTCCGGAGGCGACTCTTCCTGCTTATCAGGCGGAGGCGGAGGCTGGAGTTCACGTCTCCGGTGCATGAGCACAAGCGGAGCAACAGCGTTGATGTCTTCCCGTGACACATCGCTCCTGCCGTTAAGTGCTGCGTAAGCGCGTGCAGCAGCAAGAAGATAGAGATCAGCACGATGACCTGCAACATTATAATGCATACAGATATCTGCGATGTATTCCAGAAAACGATCACGCACTGCGACTGTCGGCAAAATCTTTCGCGCCGCTTCAATCCGTTCTGTCAACTCGAGGTCGGAATCATTCTGGTCCTGACAGATTACCGCCCTGACGACAGCCATACGCTCTGCGATATCATTCAATCGCTCGAATCCAGTACACATTCCGAACCGGTCGAGCAGGTGGGGGGAAAGGTCGCCTTCCTCAGGATTCATGCTCGCAACAAGGATAAACGATGCAGGATGTCGCATCCGGAGACCTTCCCGCTCAACAATATTTTCTCCGCGGCCCTGCACCTCAAGAATCAGCGAAACGATCTCGGGTGAGAGCAGGTTTACGTCATCAATAAAAAGCACGCCGCCATCTGCACGGGCAAAAATGCCCTGCTGAAAAACACGGGCGCCGGTTCTGAGTGTATCCTCAATAGCGATAGTGCCGAGCAGCGCTTCATCCGTAACATTCAGGGGAAGCTCCACAAACGGAGTGCCTGACGGCAGAATGCTTCTGAGTGAGCGGGCGAGCGTCGATTTGCCGCAGCCCTTCTCGCCGACAAAAAGTACCCCACCGCAGCGCGGATCAGTTGCATTCAGGAGGAGCGCCAGTTTGGCTTCATCATGACCTACAAATGATGAGCAGTTCATATCTGTGCCAATGCTTCCGTGACTTTTTCGCGTTCGGCGCCTATCTCTTCAAACGGAAGCCGTTTCAACCTGTGGCGCAGTGCAAACCATGCGGCATCACGGATTTCGTCAGAGCTGATTGTGCTCAGCCCGCGAAATGCGGTAAGCGCCCTTGCGGTTTTCATCATCACGATATCTGCGCGGTGGCCGTCGAGCTTAAGAGAAGCAGTAACCGAAACTATCTTTTCGAGCACCCTGTCATCCATCGGAATGCTGCCTACAACAGATCTTGCGGCGGAAATACGCTCGCTTAGCTTTTGCTGCTCCCCATTCCATTGCTTATAAAATGCGTCCTGATCACTGTCGAATGCATCCCTTCTTCGCAGGATCTCGATACGCTGTCCTTTATCGTACAATGATGTAACCCCGACACAAAGCCCGAACCGGTCGAGGAGCTGCGGACGAAGATCACCCTCTTCCGGATTCATTGTGCCGACAAGCATGAAACGCGCGGGATGGACGAATGAGACACCTTCGCGCTCCACGGTATTGACGCCCATTGCAGCAGAGTCAAGCAGAAGATCCACAATATGGTCTTCCAGCAGATTCACCTCATCCACATACAAAAAATTTCTGTTGGCATTAGCAAGGATCCCTGACTCGAATCTTTTCTCGCCTTTTTTAATCGCATGTTCAATATCAAGTGTGCCCACCAGCCTGTCTTCTGTAATACCGAGCGGAAGCTCGACCACCCTCATCTTTTTCCTTGTGTGGTGCAGATGTCCTTCGTTTTGTAAGTCTTCTGTACATTTGGTGCAGAGCACACCGGAGGGGTCACAGGTAAACGGGCAGTCCTTCACCGCTTCAATTTCAGGAAGCAGATCAGCCAGCGCCCGCACAGCCGTGCTCTTACCGGTCCCCTTTTCTCCCATTATTAAAAGACCGCCGATAGAAGGGTCTATTACATTCAATATCAGCCCTGTCTTCATCTCATCCTGACCGACAATTGCGCTAAACGGAAATATCATCTTAGAATGTCCTCCATCTTCTTTTTCCATGTTTCAACTTCGTCCGTTGTGATGATGTCGATGCTGCCTCCCTGGAATTCGCCTCTTATGTCGCCCATGCGCTCTTCTATCCATCCCTCGATCTCAAGGTAAATCTCCTTCAGCGCCTCTTTTACGTCAGGGGCAGGGTCCCAGAGGTTGCGCTCGACCGCTTCGATCAGCCGCCGGGCAATCTCTTCCAGTGCCCAGGGGTTGTTCTCCTCAAAGAACTTCCTATTCTCCTCGTTCATCATAAAGGTGCGGGCTATATCATCAAATATCCAGTCATCAACCTCTTTTGTTGTTGCCTCCCAGCCATAAACCCTACCTATTCTCTTAGAGATATCACCGGCGCCTTTATATCCATGTCTTTTCATCCCTTCAATCCATTTTGGATTAAGCAGTTTTGTTCTGACTACCCTTCTTATTTCATCAGCGAGATCTCTTACCTCGACATGTTCGGGTTCTCTCGTATCGCCATAATATGTACGGACTTCTTTACCGGAGAGGGTTCTTGCTGCCGCTGTCATTCCTCCATGAGTGCCAAAATAGCAGCAGCACCCAAAAAGGTCATATTCATCTGTTACAACCTTGTTGTAGGTGACATCAACGGTTTTCAGGTTCTCTGTAAGCTGTTTATGTTTCTCCATGCCAAATATACCTTTGCCATAGGCATAACCATTCCAGTAGAGAAAAACCTCTGCTAAATCCTTCTCTTCCTTCCATGCGGATGCATAAACAGCGAGCTGTGTTCCCGCCTGGTAGGTGCCGGGCATGCTCGCAAAGATGCGCAATGTGGCATCCCGCCATGCCTCTTTTGATCTCATATCACCGTCAAGCTGGGCAAGGGTGTGTTTCCTGATGTAGTTCATCTCAATCGGCTCATCGAGGACTGCTACTGCCTGGACAGCCTCATCAATAAGTTCAATACAATTAGGGAAGTTGTCCCGTGTAATACCGGAAACCCTGATCGTCACATCTATTCTCGGACGCCCGAGTTCTCTCAGCGGTATCACCTTGAACCCCTTGACCCTTCCGTTAGAAAGCCATACGGGTTTAACGCCCAGCAGATACATCATCTGGGACATGCCCTCACCATCCGCCCACATGATGTCACTGCACATCCAGAAAATGGCAATATTTTCAGGGTACCTTCCTTCTTCCTTCAGGTGCTTTTCAATCACGGCATCTGCCAGTTTCTTACCCACTTCCCACGCCGCCTTTGTGGGAATCCTGTGCGGATCAAGGGAATAAAAGTTCCTTCCAGTCGGGAGCACATCGTCCCTACCCCTTGTGATCAGACCGGAGGGACCTGGTGGGATATACTCACCATCAAATCCCGAAAGCAAAGACTCTATCTCCTTAGATTCATCAATTCTTTTGTTTACATCCAAAATCTTTTCTTTTATCTTTGTCCAGGGCAAGCTGTCCCAATCGATACCGCTTAACCCGCTTGATGTTAAACTGCTTTTCCCCATTGTCTTAAACCTCCTTTCTATTATTCGAAATTAAACCTGATTTCCTGCACCGATAACTTCTTTAATAAGTTCTTTGCCCATAAGGTCTATCTCTTCAAGCAACTCTCCATAACTTTTTCCCCTTTCGGGATGGATTTTGCCCTGGTCTGAAAGTAAATCCCCTATGTTTAGTCCCATCATTTTTGCAATCTCACGCCTTAATGACACCTCCTCTCCCGCATCATATCTTAAGATTGAATAGATAAAGCCTGCCCTCCTCTCTCCTTCGGGTGATTCTCCAAAAATATGCATCCCGTCCTGGATTTGTGTATTCCTTGTTCTCGACAGAGCGCCATGCGCCTCTCTGACAATTTCATCAAAAGGCAAGGAATGCATATCTTCATGGCTTACTTCAGAGAGTTGTAATTTTTTGGGCTTTTCTGTTTCTTTTCCGGTGACGTAAACCTTTATCTCTTTATCGATATTTGCCTTCTTTATTGATTCCATGATGAGGTGTTCAAGGGCATGGGCTCTTCCGGGGTCGAGCCCTTTGACCTGTTCATATTCTCCGAGAAGTCTGTTCAGCTCTTCGAGTTCCTCATACAACCCGCCCTGTGTCATAACCGTTTGCATATGATCTACAAGGGTTGCGCAGCTCCTCCTTTTTGCAATGGTCCCTTCAGGCGGATTGTCTGCATTGTATATATAGAGATGGGGCATGGTGTCTATGCCGATGTCCGGGAAACAGCCCGAGGAAAGGGCAGTCCCCTTACCAGGCAGGAACTCAAGATTTCCATGGGTTCCCACATGAACAATAACATCAACACAGAACTCCCTTGAAAGCCATTTGTATGTGGCAACGTATTGATGGGGCGGAGGAACATCAGGGTCATGGAGAATTTTGCACACCTGGCCATCACACCTTGCCCCTGCACATCCACGCTTGGGCTGTACGCAGACCACTGCATTGCCGTACTGAACGCCTGTTACAACAATTTTACCTTCATATACCATTGCAGCAGGAACACCATCCTTCGGCTCACCGGGAGGATTACCCCACGCACCTGACATGCGTTCCCTTGTCTTTTCAGGAAGTTCATTAAACCATTCAAGATATTTCTCTTTTTCAACAAAAACAAGTGCACCGCCTTTGTCTATAATCTCCTCAACGGTTGTCCAGCGAAATTCCGAAATTGCCTTTCGTTCCATAATCGTTTCAATCAGTTCCTTGCCGTCTTTTGGAGGATTTACACTGTAACCCACATCCTTTATACGGTGCAGTATCCTTGACACTGTCTCAAGAGTATCAAGATGGGCGCCGGCGCCGACCGTTGCCTCTACAGAGGCGCAAGGATTGTTATGGAGTATGAAAGCAACCTTGCGCTCCGGGACAGACTTCTTTGTCAACTTGATCCAGCTGATCACCCTCTGCGCGAGTTTGTCGATCCTTTCCGGAATTGGTTTCCTAAGCCTTAACTCATCTTCCTTTCTGCTCAATCCCCCGATAATAATCGGCTCTATCCTTCCCTCGAATTCAGGCATTGCTATTGACCAGCCGATCATGGTGCTGTCTGCGCCCTGTGGGTCATCCGACCATTCTTCTATGGTTTTGTAAAATGATGTTATGGGTGTGAATACAGGGACTCCAAGCCTTTTGAGAATATCTATACCGCCTGAAGCAATTTCACTGTTTACTGCACTTTTTCGGTCAGACCCGAGCAGAAAGAACTGGAAATTAATCAGAGCGTCTATATTTGCCTTGCCGTCATCAGAGATAAAACATTCCGAGACAACCTTGCCGCTGCCTTTTGTGCCGAGTCCTTCATCCTTAAGGGAATAAGAAAATACAGGTATTACATCAAGCCCGAGGGATTCGAGTTTTTCTATGAGGGCATTTTCTATCGCAATATTTTCATTGACCCAGTGAAAACGTGAAAAAAGAATTCCCACAGTCCCGTTCGCTTTTGTAAATTTACGGTTTTTTCTATAAGAGCTGTACCACTTAAAATAATCCCCGACATTACTGAAACTTTCCGGGGCATCCGGATGATATAATCCTTCCCATGGAATAGGTTTCGGCAGCGGCGCCTCGATATCTATCCCGCAAACCTTACGGGCAATATACCTGAGCATATTGGTGAAATTCTCTTCTCCATTGTAGGTTATATACGAATAAACGGTTGCCACAATTTCTGCCCTGACGGTAGAGAGCGCCCAGTATGTTGGATCATGACCCACACAGACGATCGGGACGTTTTTGCCGATCTCCTCCAATCTCTTTTCTATCATCTCCCAGACAGACTCTGTTGAACGGTAAAGCAGGATTGCATCAGCAGTTTCAGCTTCCTTAAGCGCTGTTTCCATTTTATCGGGTTCTTCCTCAATACGTTTTGAAGAGTAGATTTTTACGTCCATAATACCTTCCAATGCCTTGCCTGCCCTTTTCATTGTGCTACAGTGCGAATCCCACATAATAGATAAAAGTCTCATATCAAACCTCCTTAAAATCTGTAATTTATCCCCACCAGATATGTCCTTGGTGGAGCAGGATGACCATCTCCATAGAGATAGTTTTTATTGAAGATGTTTTCAACCTTTAAAAACATATCCACCTTTTTTATGAAATAATCTACCTTCAAATCTGCTACGAAATAAGATGGTGCGTATTCTTTATTGTCTGTTCTTGTGAATTGTTTTGAGACATACTCAGCATCCAGGGCAAAAGAAAATTTCTGGGACGGTTTATATATGGCATTCAGTTTTACCTTGTGTCTCGGGCTGGCAATAAGCCAATAGCCTGTTTCCTCATCTTTGGCTATGAGGAAGATATAAGAAGGTTTTAGTTCCAGGGATTCAAATGGTTTCCATTTTAATGATGCCTCTGTACCATATCTTGTGACTTCTCCCAAATTTTCATATCTTCCAATACCCCTGTCTTTACGGACATAGGTTATTCGGTCTTTTATCTTGCTATAGAAGAAAGAAACACTCTCTTCCATAGAGTCCATGAACTTATGGGAGATGCTCAATGAATAATCCATTCCCCTTTCCATCCTTAGCTCTGGATTGGGTATGAGATAAGATGTCTCGTAATACCTCTGTAGGAATGTAGGTATATTGTGTGTGGCCCTTGCTGTTGCTTGAAGGGAAAGAACCTTAGAGTTATAACCTGCCTTAATCTCTGGGTTGAGTACGGTGGGAAATTCTGAATAAAGATTCATCCTCATCCCGAAACCGGTGTCAAAGGGAGTTTCTTTAAATCTGATATTCTTTATAAGATAGAGCCCGCATTTCTCTTCATGCAGGGACTTTACCTTATTGCCTTCTATATGGGCAGTCTCGAGATTAAGGCCTGTATCGAATGAGCCAAGCTCTCCTGCTGAAAAGCTTGTCCTTAAGGTCTCTCCAGCCGTCCAGTTTTTGAGTATTGTATAAAGCTGTTTGTCAGGGTCGGTCTCTTTCTTCTCAGATTGATTGAAATAGGTATCACTTTTGAAACTTTCGATCTTCAGCCTGAGGGATAAACTCAACGCATCTCCTGTACCCCTCGCCCGCGGAGTGGGGAAGGCAGGAAGTCCCGGTCTTCCCTGATCCACTGTAAAGTAATCAACAAACAAGCCGAATGTATGTTCCTTTTTGGTCTCATAGCTGAGTTTTATACCTACCTTCTTTTTATCTTTATCACCATTTACCCTGTAGCCATCTGTTTTATTCCATTCTGATGTTAATCCTATCCCGAGGGATTTAATATTCTTCATGTAATTAATAATATAGTTCTGTGTATTAAGATTACCAAAGGATGCTTCAATCATACCCTGAGAAGTAGTAACCCTTTTTGTAGTTATAGAGATTACACCTCCAGAGGTGCATCCAAAGGCTGCTCCTCCAGTTTTGTAAATCTCTATCTTTCCGATCTCCTCTAAAGAGACCAGATCCCAGTTGATATACACGGGATGAGCAGATAAAGGGTCATTGAGTGGCCTTTCATCGAGAAGAACGGTAACCATACGGGAGCCATAAAGGCTCGCTGTCCTTTCAGAGGCACTTACACCGGGTATTCTGTTCAGCAATTCTACTATTGTTCTTACATTCATCTTTTTAATATCCTCTTCTGTTATCAATATATCAGGTCTACTCTGCTGCTCTTCTGCCCTTACAATATTCAGGTACATCATTATGATTACAACCGAGATAAAAGCTGTTGATACCCTCAAAACTCATCTTTCCTATTCACTGTATTTTTTAATCAGCCT